>DASWSO010000626.1:0-6808 GCA_036402635.1 Xanthobacteraceae bacterium | reverse complement strand
CGCCGAAGTCTCGACGTTGTAGAGCACGAGGCCGAGTCCGCCGGCGGCGAGCGCTATGACCATCAGCGGCAGACCAGGCCGGATAAGGTGCAACGCCACGGCCGCCAGCGCCACGATTCCGAACACCGTATGGGTGAACAGCATGATGGCGATCCGGCGCGTGAAGCAGAGCCAGGTCTGCAGCCCGGCTTCGCAGGCGAGGCCGACCGTCGACTGTTCGATCACCAGGTAGCGGACGTACAGCCCGCAACCGACGGCGAGGAAGCCGACGATCAGCAGAACATTGGTTTCGCGCGCGGTGGGGAGGAAAAGCCGTTGCATCGGGCGAAGTATCCGCACCCTGGCGGCTGATCGCAAGGCCGCGGCTTAGCGCAACGTCAGGCGTGGGCCGTCGAAGCCGCTCGGCTGGCATGCGCGTCCGGTGGAGGCGATCACGGCACAGAGCCGCGCCGCCGTCGCCGCGTTCGCCACCGGCCCGACGACCAGCCGCAGCTCCACGCCGCCGGCACGGCCGGATTCACGCACCGCCACGGTCGGGCGCAGGGCCTCGAGCAACGCGCCGTGCTGTGCCCGCACGGTGTTCCACATGGCGCGAAGTCCGTCGATGCTGCCGTCGGCGCCGAGATCGATGCCGAACTCGCTGCGCGTGACCGACGAGTCCGCTACCGGATCGAGTGCACCCGGCAGCAACGGCGGCACCTGCTGCGCGGGCGCCGGTCCCGGGGCGGCCCGTCCGTCGATCCGGTCGCTTTTCGCGGCGGCGCTGGTCGGGCCCACAGCCGCGGTCACCGTCGGGGACGCGGCCGCAGCCGGCTCCGGCGTGGCGGCCGGTGGAGCCATGGGGGCCGGAGGGGTGATCTTGATGGATGCGCTTTCGGATGCCGCCGGCCGCGGCTGAGCGGTCACCGACCCGGTCACCTCCAGCGACCGTTCGACCGCATCGAGCCGCGCCAGCAGGCGGTCGCGATCGCCCGCGAGCCGGGCGAGCTGCTCGGCGACGCGGCGCTGCTCGGGCTCGCCCGAGCCATCCCGGACCGGCGCGGGGGCGCCGGCGACCGCCGGCCGCTGGCCGAAATGGCCGTTGAAGGCGTCCTGGAGCCGCCGAGCCCCCACGTCCGAACGCGCCGCAAGGACGGCGATCGAAACCGCGAGCGCCGCGGACGCACCCCAGGCGACGAGGCGTCCGAGGTCGCGCAGGTCGTAGGCTTCGTCCGCCTCGATCGGATCGACAGCGGGGCGTGGCATCGTAGACTCCGACAGTCCGAATCAGCTCAGGCAACGATAGCAGACGGCATGGCGCGGTTTAGCGATGAGAACGCCGCTGGCAGCCTGTTTTGCTGTCTCGCCCGCGCCCGCGCTATGACGGTGCAGATTCCAGCAGCATCGCCGGAGCTTCAGTGAGCCAGCCGTCCAGCCTCGCCATCGTTCTCGCCGCCGGCGAAGGCACCCGCATGCAGTCGCGGCTGCCGAAGGTGCTGCACCGGGTCGGCGGCGGCTCGCTGCTCCGCCACGTGCTCGGTGCCGTCGGCGAGGCCGGTTTCGATGCGATGGCAGTGGTGGTCGGCCCCGGGCATGAAGAGGTCGCGGCCGAGGCGCGACGGATCGCGCCGGACGCCGAGGTTTTCGTCCAGGTCGAGCGGCGCGGCACCGGCCACGCCGTGCTGTGTGCCGAGAGCGCGATCGCGCGCGGTTGGCGCGACGTGCTGGTGGTGTTCGGCGACACCCCGCTGCTGCGGCCGCCAACGCTGCAAAAGCTGCGGGACGTCGTCGGTGCCAAGGCGGCGGTGGCGGTGCTGGGCTTCCAGGCGCCGAATCCGACCGGGTACGGCCGGTTGATCACCGAGGGCGACCGGCTGCTGGCGATCCGCGAGGAAAAGGATGCAAGCGCCGAGGAGCGGCGCATCACGCTCTGCAATGCCGGGCTGATGGCGCTGCGCGGCGATGTCGCTCTCACCATCCTGCGGCGGATCGGCAATGCCAACGCCAAGGGCGAGTTCTATCTCACCGATGCGGTCGCGATCGCGCACGAGCTCGGGCTGGATGCGGTCGCGCTGCAAGCCGAGGAGGACGAGGTGCGCGGGATCAACACGCGGGCACAGCTCGCCGAAGCCGAAGCGGTGCTGCAGGCGCGGCTCCGCGCCGACGCGATGCAGGGGGGCGCCACCCTGGTGGCGCCGGAAACCGTTTTCCTGAGTTCCGACACCAAGTTGGGGCGAGACGTTGTGGTGGAGCCGCATGTCGTGTTCGGCCCCGGTGTGGTGGTCGAGGATGACGCCGTGATCCACGCCTTCTCGCATCTCGAAGGCGCCCATGTGGGTCGCGGCGCCAGCGTCGGCCCGTTCGCACGGCTGCGGCCCGGCACCCGGCTCGGCGCCAAGGCCAAGATCGGCAATTTCGTGGAGACCAAAGCGGCGACCATCGAGGACGGCGCCAAGGTCAACCACCTGACCTATATCGGCGATGCGCGGGTGGGGGCGGGGGCCAATGTCGGCGCCGGCACCATCACTTGCAATTACGACGGCACGTCGAAGCACCGCACCGACATCGGCGCCAACGCGTTTATCGGCTCCAACACGGCACTGGTGGCGCCGGTGACGGTGGGCGAGGGGGCCTATATCGGCTCCGGCTCGGTGATCACGCAGGACGTGCCGGCGGACGGGCTGGCGGTCGGCAGGGCCCGTCAGGTTGTTAAGGAAGGCTGGGCTAAACGCTTGCGGGAAACGCGGATTCGCCCGCACAAGGAGCCGGCGCCGTCGAAGTGAGCGGCACGCGTGTTACACGCCGCAACGGATCGTGATTCCGCCTTCGCGCCCGGCGACCGCTAGACAGCGGGCGGAGCGCGACGCGACAGAGGGGAACCCGGATGTGCGGGATCGTGGGAATGCTCGGGCGCGAAGCGGTCGCAATCCCGATCGTCGAGGCGCTGCGCCGGCTCGAATACCGCGGCTATGATTCCGCCGGCGTCGCCACGCTCGAAGGCGGCCGGCTGACCCGCCGGCGCGCCGAGGGCAAGCTCAAGAACCTGGAAGCGAAGCTCGACCGCGAGCCGCTCGCCGGCAAGAGCGGCATCGGCCATACCCGCTGGGCCACCCACGGCCGTCCGAACGAGACCAACGCGCACCCGCACGCGACCGACCGGCTCGCGGTCGTGCACAACGGCATTATCGAGAATTTTCGCGAGCTGCGCGACGAGTTGCAGGCGGAAGGCGCGAAGTTCAACACCGAGACCGACACCGAGGTGGTGGCGCACCTCGTCACCTCCGGCCTGCAGAAGGGCAAAACCGCCGTGGAAGCGGTGCAGGCGGCGCTGCCGCGGCTGCGCGGCGCGTTCGCACTCGCGTTCCTGTTCGAGGGCGAGGACGACCTCCTGATCGGCGCGCGGAAAGGTTCGCCGCTGGCGGTGGGCCACGGCAAGGGCGAGATGTTCCTCGGCTCCGACGCGATCGCGCTGGCGCCGTTTACCGACACCGTCAGCTACCTCGAAGACGGCGACATGGCGGTGGTGACGCGCCATGGCGTGGAAATCCGCGACCACAAGGGCGAGCGGGTGCGGCGCGCGGTGATCAAGACCACCGCCTCGGCGCTGATGGTCGACAAGGGAAACCACCGCCACTTCATGGCCAAGGAGATCCACGAGCAGCCCGAGGTGGTCGCGCATACGCTGTCGCACTACCTTGACATGAGCGCCGAACGCGTGGTGCTGCCGAAGCCGCTACCGTTCGACTTCTCGCAGCTCACGCGGATTTCGATTTCGGCCTGCGGGACCGCCTATTACGCCGGGCTGATCGCAAAGTACTGGTTCGAGCGTTTCGCGCGCATTCCGGTCGAGATCGATATCGCGTCGGAGTTCCGCTACCGCGAGGCGCCGCTCGCGCCGGGCAATCTCGCGATCTTCGTGTCGCAGTCGGGCGAGACCGCCGACACGCTCGCGTCCCTGCAGTACGCCAAGCAGCAGGGCCAGCATATCCTCTCCGTCGTCAACGTGCAGACCTCGACGATCGCGCGCGACAGCGACGTGGTGATGCCGACGCTCGCCGGTCCCGAGATCGGCGTCGCCTCCACCAAGGCATTCACCTGCCAGCTGGCAACGCTCGCCTGCCTCGCCATCGCGGCCGGGCGCGCACGCGGCGTGCTGTCCGAGACCGATGAGGCCAAGCTGGTGCGCGCGTTGATCGAGGTGCCGCGCCACATGGCCAACGCGCTGGCGCTGGAGCCGCAGACCGAGAAGCTCGCGCGCGATCTCGCGAAGTGCAGCGACGTGCTCTATCTCGGCCGCGGCACCAGCTACCCGCTGGCGATGGAGGGCGCGCTCAAGCTCAAGGAAATCTCCTACATTCATGCCGAGGGCTATGCGGCCGGCGAGCTCAAGCACGGCCCGATCGCGCTGATCGACGAGAAGATGCCGGTGATCGTGATCGCGCCCTACGACCGCGTGTTCGAGAAGACCGTCTCCAACATGCAGGAAGTGGCGGCGCGCGGCGGCAAGATCATCCTGGTCACCGACCCGCAGGGCGCGGCGGCCGCCGCCGGGGAGCCGTTCGCGACCCTGATCCTGCCGGAGATGCCGTCGACCGTCGCGCCGCTGGTCTATGCGATCCCGGTGCAGCTGATCGCCTATCACACCGCCGTGCTGATCGGCACCGACGTCGACCAGCCGCGCAACCTCGCCAAGTCGGTCACGGTCGAGTAGGGGCGGATTCCGGACGCTCCGGCTTGCGGCGCAAGGTCGCGGATGGCGAAGCCGCGACTAAATCCGATATAAGGAAGCGCCACTGTCCAAAAACAACGAGACCATGACCCCCATCGTGAACGTACCGGCCGCGCCGGAAGAGGCTGAGCCGGGCACGGTTCATGCCCGTTTCCGCAGCCGGATCCGCACCTACTTCCTCACCGGACTGGTGGTCGCCGGGCCGGTGGCGATCACGATGTGGCTGATCTGGTCGTTCGTGACCTGGGTCGACGACCTCGTCCGCCCGTTCATCCCGATCGCCTACCGGCCGGAGACCTATTTTTCCGTGAAGGTGCCGGGCTTCGGCCTGATCATCGCGTTCGTGGCGCTGACCCTGCTCGGCTTTTTGACCGCCAACCTGGTCGGCCGCACGCTGGTCGAAGCCGGCGAGATGATCCTCGGGCGCATGCCGATCGTGCGGCCGCTCTACCGCGGCCTCAAACAGGTGTTCGAAACCCTGTTCTCCAAATCCGGCTCGACCTTCCGCACCGTGGGGTTGATCGAGTTTCCGTCGCCTGGCATGTGGTCGCTGGTGTTCCTGTCGACGCCCCCGGGCGAGGACATCACCGCGCGCCTGTCGGGGGAAGACTATGTCTCCGTGTTCATGCCGTGTACGCCGAACCCGACCACCGGGTTCTTCTTCTATGTTCCGCGCGCGCAGGTGATCGAGCTCGACATCCCGGTGGAATCCGCCGCCAAGATGATCATGACGGCCGGCATGATCCAGCCGGGGAACGGCAATGACGGCCCGAAGAAGCTGGCCGCCATGGCGGAAGCCGCGCGCATCGCCAACGCGGCACGCACCCCAGTACCGGCGAAATAGGGACGCGAACCCATGACCTTCGGCGAGGCAGTTGCTTCATGTTTTCGCAACTACGCCAACAGCGCCGGGCGCGCCCCGCGCTCGGAGTACTGGTACTGGACGCTGTTCGAGTTGCTCGTCAGCATCCCGGGCTGGGTCATTGACGCCACCCTGTTTCCGGCCGCGGAGCTGCTGTCGGTCAGCACCGTCATTGGGGTCGCCCTGTTCCTGCCGAGCGTCGCCGTGTCGATCCGGCGGCTGCACGACATCGACCGCAGCGGCTGGTGGGTGCTGCTCGCCTTCACCATCGTCGGAATCATCCCGCTGATCTATTGGGCTTGTCTGCGCGGCTCGCCTGGTCCGAACCGCTTCGGTCCGGACCCGCTGGAGCGGCGCGAGCCACTGCCGTCCGCCATATAGCGGCGGCGTATCAGCCGGCGCGCAGGAGGCGGATCGCCTCGTCCCGTTCGAACAGATAGAGCAGGTGGCGCAGCGCCTCGCCGCGCGGCGTCTCCAGCTTCGGATCGCGCGCGAGCGCCAGCGCCGCATCGTCGCGCGCAGCCTCGATCAGCGGCGCGTGCACGTCCAGCCGCGCCAGCCGGAAGCCCGGCATGCCGCTCTGCCGGGTGCCGAGCACGTCGCCCTCGCCGCGCAGCCGTAAATCCTCCTCGGCGATGCGGAAACCGTCCTCGGTCTCGCGCATGATGGCGAGCCGCGCCTTCGCGGTCTCGCCGAGCGGCGCCTTGTAGAGCAGCAGGCAGGTGGATGCAGCAGCGCCACGGCCGACACGGCCGCGCAACTGATGCAGCTGGGCGAGCCCGAAGCGCTCGGCGTGCTCGATCACCATCACGCTCGCCTCCGGCACGTCGACCCCGACCTCGATCACGGTGGTGGCGACCAGCAGCTGCCGTTCCCCGGCGGCGAAGCGCGCCATGGCGGCGTCCTTCTCCGGCCCGCGCATGCGGCCGTGGATCAGCTCGACCGCGCCGCCGAACCGCTCCTTCAGGAACGCGAAGCGGTCCTCCGCGGCCGCCAGGTCGCTCACTTCCGACTCCTCGACCAGCGGGCAGACCCAGTAGACCCGCTGGCCTTCGCCCATCGCGCGGCCGACCGCGTCGACCACGTCGCCGAGGCGGGTGAGCGACACCGCGCGCGTGTCGATCGGTTTGCGGCCGGCCGGCTTCTCGCGCAGCTGCGAGGAATCCATGTCGCCGAAATAGGTGAGCACCAGCGTGCGCGGGATCGGGGTCGCGGTCAGCACCAGCACGTCGACCGAC
>DASWSO010000625.1:0-1524 GCA_036402635.1 Xanthobacteraceae bacterium | reverse complement strand
GGTCGCAGGCCCCTGCGCCGCCGCGCGGCGGCGGCGGGTGCGGAGCAATTGCCGGTCGAAAACGGCCGAGGCCTCTGCCATCGAGCTTCCAGTTCGCGCGGCGCTCAGCAACGTTGAGTTCAACACGCGAGGCCGCTAGCCTGTTCCCATGTGGGGCGAGGCAGCACCGCATGCCAGTTTTTCCGCGCGCGTCGCCCGGCGGACGCGCCGGGCTCTGGCTGCCGTGGTGGGGCCGCGCTGCCGCCGCTCTGCCCGGCCTGCCGCGAGCCGCTCAGCGGCCTCGGCGGCCTGTGTCCCGCCTGCTGGTGCAAGCTCGATTTCATCGCCCAGCCGTATTGCGCCCGCCTCGGCATCCCGTTCCCGTATGACGGCGGTCCGGGTCTGCTCTCGCTGGAGGCGATCGCGGACCCGCCGGCCTACGGCCGGGCGCGCGCCGTGGTGCGGTATGACGAGACCGCCGGCTCGCTGGTGCATGCGCTGAAATACGGCGACCGGCTCGACCTCGCGCCCACCCTCGGCCGCTGGATGGCCAATGCCGGCCGCGAGCTCACGGCCGAGACCGACGCGCTGGTGCCGGTGCCGCTGCATTGGCGGCGCCTGTGGGCGCGGCGTTTCAACCAATCGGCGGCGCTGGCGCAAGAGATCGCCGGCGATTGCGGGGCGGCGGTCGAGCCGGAGCTGCTGGCGCGGGTCAAGGCGACGGCACAGCAGGTTGGGCTGACGCGCGCCGAACGCGCAAAGAATGTGCAGGGCGCCTTCCGGGTGCCGGAGCGGGTGAAACCGCGGGTACGCGGCCGCAAAGTGCTGTTGATCGACGACGTTCTCACCTCCGGCGCGACTGTCGACGCCTGCGCGCGGGCCCTGCTGCGCGCCGGCGTGGCGGCCGTCGACGTGCTGGTATTTGCCCGGGTTGTGCAGCCGACGCGGCCTCCCATATAGAAGCCGATTGTCGAGCAACTTCAGGCAGGTGTGGCATGGCCACGGTGGAGATCTACACGACCCAATGGTGCGGCTATTGCATGGCCGCCAAGGCGCTGCTCGGCCGCAAGGGGATCAGCTTCATCGAATTCGACGTCGGCGCCGACCCGGCCAAGCGAAAGGAAATGCTCGCCCGCGCCAGCGGCCGCTACACGGTGCCGCAGATCTTCATCGGCGCGACCCATGTCGGCGGCAGCGACGACCTGCATGCCCTCGAGCGCGCCGGCAAGCTGGATCAGCTGCTCGCCGCGTGATACCCCGCAGTCGGAAACGCCGTCCTGGAGTGAGCCGATGAGCAGCGAGCGCGCGGCCTTTCGGGTTGGGCTGATCCAGATGCGCTCGGGCCGCAGCCCGGAGGCGAACGTCGCGGCCGCCGCCACGCTGATCCGCGAGGCCAAGGCCGCGGGGGCGCAGTACGTGCAGACCCCCGAAATGACCAACGTCATGGAGCTCAAGCGCGACCGGCTGTTCGAAGCGATCGGCAGCGAGGAGGACGACCGCAGCCTGGCGGACTTCCGCACGCTCGCGCGCGAGCTGAGCCTGACC
>DASWSO010000624.1:0-12182 GCA_036402635.1 Xanthobacteraceae bacterium | reverse complement strand
TATGTCCGGCGTTCAGCTGTAAGCACGGTGGTATCGGGGGATTGTCGACGGCGACGCATAGCCGGCTTAGGTTTGGTGCAAGCGCAGTCGCACAAACCAGAAACCGGTAGGGACCGAAATGCCTAAGCTTACGCGTCGTCGTTTCGTCACCCATGCGGCGGCCGCCGCCGCGCTCAGCGGCGCAACCGGCCCCGCTTTCACCGCCGCGCACGCGCAGGGCGCCGACGGCTGGCCCAACCGGCCGGTGCGCTTCATCGTTCCGCTCGCACCGGGCGGCGCCATCGACTACATCGCGCGCGCGGTTGGCGAGCGCATGTCGCATGTGATCGGCCAGCAGGTGGTGGTGGAGAACCGCACCGGCGCCGGCGGTACCATCGGTATGGACGCGGCGCTCAAGAGCACGCCCGACGGCTACACCGTGCTCATCACCAACGACAATGCGGCGAGCGCGCCGCATATCATGAAGCTCAGCTACGACTACACCAGGGAGCTGCTGCCGGTGTGCCTGCTCGGGCGCCACGGCATCATCCTGGCGGCACATGCCTCGCTCGGGGTGCGCTCGGTGGCGGAGCTGGTCGCCTACGCCAAGGCCAATCCCGGCCTCGGCCTGGCGACCTCCGGCGTCGGCTCGAACCAGCACGTGCTGTGCGAGTGGTTCAAGCGCGAGGCGCAGGTGAAGATCGACCACGTGCCGTATCGCGGTGCCGGGCAGGCGGTCAACGACCTGGTCGCCGCGCATGTGAAGACCGCGATGCTGGGGCCGACCTCGCTGATCCCGCACGCCGAGGCCGGCACCCTGCGGCTGCTGGCGCAGTCCTCCGAGAAGCGCGGCAGCACGCTCCCGGACGTCCCGACCTTGCAGGAAGCCGGCTTCAAGGGTTTGGTGCTGGAAGCTTGGTACGGTGCGTTCGTTCCGCCCGGCACGCCGGCCGCGATCGTCGCGCGGCTGAACGAGGAAATCAACAAGGCGCTGAAGGACGCCAAGCTGACCGACACGTTCCGCAAGGGCGCGATCGAGCCGGTCGGCGGCAGCGGCGACGACCTCGGCCGACTGGCGCAGTCCGATTCCGAGAAATACGCCCGCCTGGTACGCGAGCTGAACATCGCCACCGGCATCAATTGAGGCGCGCGCGGCGGGATGCCGCATTGCGTCCCGCCTTGCTCTTTCCTTCGCCAAACGGTCAAATCCCGCGCACCTAAACCGCCGGGAGATTCCATGCGCGTCCTGTTCGCCGCCGCGATAGCGCTGATCGCCACCGCCACGGCTGCGCCCGCGCAGTATCCCGATCGGCCGGTGAAGCTCGTGGTGCCGCAGGCGGCCGGCAGCGCCACCGACAATACGGCGCGCATCCTGGCCCAGGAACTGGCAAAGGAGCTCGGCCAGTCGGTGATCATCGAGAACCGGCCGGGCGGCGCCTTCGTCATCGGCAACGATGCGGTCGCCAAGGCGCCGGCCGATGGCTACACGCTGCTGTTCGGCAATATCGGCGGGCTCGCGATCTCGCCGCATATGGTGGCGCGGCTGCCCTACGACATCGCGCGCGACTTCCAGCCGATCGCGGTCGCCACCTTCAGCCACCTGCTGCTGGCGTCGGCGCCGAGGCTGCCGGTGACGAATGTCGCCGAGCTGGTGGCGCTGGCGAAGCAGAACCCCGGCAAACTGTCGAACGCCTCGTCCGGCAGCGGCTCGCCCGGCCATGTCGGCGGCGAGCTGTTCAAGCACATGGCCGGGGTCGAGATCGTGCACGTACCCTACAAGGGCGGCACCACCGCGATCACCGACCTGATCGCCGGCCGCGTCGACCTGATGTTCGAGAGCCTGAGCTCGAGCGCGCCCCATGCGCGGGAGAGGGCAATCCGTCCGCTGGCGGTGAGCGGCGCCAAGCGCTCGTCCGCGTTTCCCGACATCCCGACCATCGCCGAAGCGGGCGTGCCCGGATACGAGGCGCCGACCTGGAGCGGCGTGCTGGCGCCGGCCGGCACCCCGCGCGCGATCGTCGACAAGCTCAACGCCGCGGTGAACCGCGCGCTCGCGTCGGAGTCCTTCAAGGCGCGGTTCGCGCAGATCGGCGACGAGCTGGGCGGCGGCACGCCGGAAGAGTTCGCGGCGCTGATCAAGCATGAATCCGCCAAGTGGTCGGAAGTGGTGAAGCGCTCCGGCGCCAAGCTGGAATAGCTTTCTTTTTGTGTCCCCGGCGCAGCGGAGCGCTTCTTAGCGGTGCGCTGCAGCGCCGCGACCGCGAAGAGGCGAGACCGCCGCCGGAATGGTCCCGGCTCTGCGCCGCAGCGTTGCACGCTGCCGCGCCGTCCGGGACACAAGTCCCCCTGTCGCGCGGCGTGCGCGCCGTCAAATCCCGCGCTCGCGCTTGAGCCGGTCGACGTAGTCCGCCACATCCGGCGGCAGGCCCCGCAGGCCCGCCTGACCGGCCTTGGACAGCGTCGGGCGCAGTTGGGAATTGGCCAGAAAACCCGGCTGCCGGTCGGACGGAATGATCCGGTCGAACACAAGGATCATCAGCACCGCCAAAAGGCCGACGCGCACGGCGCCGAGCGCCGCGCCGGCGACGCGATCCGGAATGCTCACCTGCGGCCCGACCATCTCGCTGACGGAAAAACGTAGCAACGCGGCGAGCACGAATCCGAGAGCGAGGAACACCAGCGCAAAGAGCACCCATCCGTCGGTGCGCCCGAGGCCATCGATCGCGCCGGAGAGCCGCGGCACAATCGCGAGCGTGACCGGCATCGCGGCGACATAGCCGAAGATGGTCGCCAGGCTGCGCAGCAGCCCGGACCTGAAGCCGGCGACTACCGCGACGATCAGCGCGAGATAGACGGCGGCATCGAACACGTTCATCGACCAGGGCCTCGGCAGCTGTCGTCCGTTGCGCGCGTCGTCCCGGCGAAGGCCGGAACCCAGTGCCAGCTGGCCCCGGATGTCGCTGCGCTCGATCCGGGCTACGACAAAGATCAGCTCTGCTTGTGACGGAACGGCAGCACTTGGCGGGCGTGCTCGCCGGACACGACCCGTTCCACC
This sequence comes from Xanthobacteraceae bacterium, assembly GCA_036402635.1. Classification (GTDB taxonomy): domain Bacteria; phylum Pseudomonadota; class Alphaproteobacteria; order Rhizobiales; family Xanthobacteraceae; genus DASWSO01. Next base: position 9,148 of record DASWSO010000624.1, on the reverse strand, counting down.
AGGTCGGCGAGGTCGGCTTGTGCGAACGGCTTGTTGAGGCGCGGCAGGCTTGCATCGCTGCCGGGCGGGAGTTCCGCATACCCGGTTGCGAGCACGACCGGCACGGCGGACCCGCGCGCCCTGATTGCCGCGATCAGCTCGGTCCCGGTCATGTTCGGCATCAGCTGGTCGGTGATCACCAGATCGACCGCCTCGGCCCGCTGCAACTCCGCCAGCGCTTCCTCGCCCGAAGTCGCTTCGATCACCCGGTGGCCGAGATCCTCCAGCATGGCAGCGGTATTCATCAGCACCAGCGGATCGTCGTCCACCACGATGACCAGCAAGGGTGAGACTGCGACGCCCGATGGCGCCGGCTTTTCGGCCGGCCTGCGCGTCTCCGCGATCCGACCCAGTTGCGCCCGCGGCAGCCATATCTCGGCGGTCGTGCCCTCCCCTTGCCGGCTCTTCAGCATCAAGCGTCCGCCGGATTGCTCGGCCAGGCCGTGCACCATGGAAAGGCCGAGCCCGGTGCCTTTGCCGACGCCCTTGGTCGTGAAGAACGGCTCAATCGCCTTCTGCAGGACCTCCGGGTCCATTCCCTCGCCGGTGTCCGCAACCGAGACGACGATGTAGCCTCCGCTCTCGAGCCCGCTCGCCGATGTCACGTCGACGGCCTCTTGCCGCGCCCCGACCACGACCATACCGCCGGCCGGCATCGCATCGCGCGCATTCACCAGCAGGTTCAGGATTGCGAGCTCGAGCTGGTTGGCGTCCACCAGCGCGGGCGGAAGCTGCAGCGGAAAGCGCGTCTCGATCTGAATACCCGGCCCGAGCGAACGCTGCACCATCTCGGCCATGCTGCGGATCAGGTCGGGCACGTCAATCGCTTCGAGCCGCAACTCCTGCCGCCGCGCAAACGCCAGCAGCCGTTTGGTGAGCGCGGCGCCGCGGCGAGCGGCCTCCATCGAATTGTCGACCAGGCGCTGTAGCGTCGGCTCGCGCGGCATGCGTTTCCCGATCAGCTCGAGATTGCCCAGAATGATCGCAAGAATGTTGTTGAAGTCGTGCGCGATCCCGCCCGAGAGCTGGCCGATCGTCTCCTGCTTCTGCGACTGGAAAAGAGCGGCGCGGGTCGCCTCGAGCTTCTGCTGGGCTTCCCGCTGCTGCGTGATATCGCGGGTAATCTTGGCGTAGCCGACGAGTTCTCCGCGGTCGTCGCGGATCCGGTCGATCACCACATGCGCCCACATGCGGCTGCCGTCCTTACGGACGCGCCAGCCCTCCTGCTCGAAGCGGCCCTCGCGCAGCGCCGTCTGCAGCGCCCTTGCGGGCAGGCCGGTCCGGCGGTCCTCCTCGGTATAGAATCGCGAGAAGTGCTGCCCGACGATCTCGGCTTCGGCATAGCCTTTGAAACGCTGCGCCCCGGCGTTCCAGTTGCTGACGATTCCTTCCGGCGAAAGCATGTAGATCGCGTAGTCGGTGACGCCCTGCACCAGCAGCCGGAAGCGCTCCTCACTGCGGCGCAGTTTTTCCTGCGCGGCCTTTCGCTCGGTGATGTCGCGCGTGATCTTGGCAAAGCCGATGAAGTCGCCCGCCATGTCCCGGATCGGGTCGATCACCACGTGGGCCCACATGCGGCTGCCGTCCTTGCGGACCCGCCAGCCTTCCTGCTCGAACCGGCCCTCCCGCCGCGCGGTCTCGAGCGCGGTCGCCGGCAAGCCGATGGCCCGATCCTCGTCGGTGTAGAAGCGCGAGAAGTGCTGCCCGATGATCTCTTGTTCGCTGTAGCCCTTGAACTGCTGCGCGCCCAGGTTCCAGCTGATCACCACGCCGGTGGGATCGAGCATGTAGATCGCGTAATCGCTGATTCCCTCGATGAGGAGCCGGAACCGCTGATCGCTGGGACCAGATGCTGACGATTCCTCCGGTGGCACTGGGTTCCCCTGCTTTGGGCCGCAGGCGCCCTTCTGCTCCGTGCAAACAGTGACGTCAACGCCGCACCTGCGTCAGAATCCGCCCGCCAACAGCGTGGGAATCAGGTCGCCGCCACATTTACCATGATAATCATGGCCCGGCGCGACGTTCGCGCCTTGAGGCACCCGCGTCATGCCCGATGGATGCGCCCGGTTGGTGCCCAAATTCCTTGGCACCGGAGGATGTGAGGCTATCGGTCGCAACGCGGCGCTAGTCGACAGCGCTCGCGGTTCTTGCCACTCCGGCCGATCAAGATCACAAGAAGGTTACATTGGAATAGCGTTGTCATGATTGTGGTGGTTGGTCTGAACTTCGAAGCGCGCATCGCCGCCGGGCCCGGGATCGCCGTGCTCTGCGGCGGCACGGGCGGCACCCTTGCGGCGTTGCTGGAAAGGGCCATCGATAAAGGCACGCGCGGGCTGCTGAGCTTCGGTGTCGCCGGGGGGCTGGATCCCATGCTACGTCCGGGCGCGTGCATCGTTGCGTCGGAGGTGCTCGCCGGAAGCGAGCGCATCCCATGCGACGCCGGATGGGTGTCGAAACTGCTGGCAGCGATGCCCGAAGCGGTGCACGGCTCGGTGGTCGGGGTTCCGGCGCCGGTCGCCTGCCCACGTCGCAAGGCGACGCTGCACGCCGACACCGGAGCGGTGGGAGTGGACATGGAATCCCACGTGGTGGCGCGCTACGCCGCCGTCCACGGACTGCCGTTCGCGGTGCTGCGCGCCGTCACCGATCCGGCCGAGCGGGCCCTTCCTGGCTCGGTGCTGGCCGGCATGCGGGCCAACGGCACCAGCGACCCGTTCGGGGTATTCAAAGCCCTGCTGCGGCGGCCGGGCGAGCTTCCGGCGGTGCTGCGCACGGCGCGCGATGCCTGGGCCGCTCGCAACACGCTGATCCGCGGGCGGGACAAGCTGGGGATGCAGATGAGCCTGCTGACCAACGACCCGGGCCCGCGCGTGACGGCGCGGCACAGCGCAGCCAGCCCGCTGGAAGGTGCTTTGCAGCCGTGACGCGGCACCTGCCGGACGATGAGGGAGCTGCGGCAACGGAGCGCCTCGGGGAAACACCGGCGCTCGACGCAGGCGCGCTGTTTGCGGAGCGCGAGGCAGAGCGCTTCGCGCTGCACGCGCGGCATCTCAACGAACAGATGGTGCGGGTGCTGCGAACCATCGGCTACGATGTCGGGTTTACCCGCGGCGCCGGCCAGTATCTCTATGACCGCGCAGGCACTCGCTACCTCGACCTGCTCAGCGGCTTCGGCGTGTTCGCGTTGGGCCGCAATCATCCGGCGGTGCGCGAGGCGCTGCGTAGCGTGCTCGACGCCGAGCTGCCGAACCTGGTGCAGATGGACGTCTCCGCGCTCGCCGGCATCCTGGCCGAGCGGCTGCTGGCGCACGTTCCCTACCTCGACAAGGTGTTCTTCGCCAATTCCGGCAGCGAAGCGGTCGAGGCCGCCATCAAGTTCGCCCGCGCCGCCACCGGCCGCGCCGAGATCCTGCACTGCGAGCACGCCTTCCACGGGCTGACCTTCGGCGCGCTCTCGCTCAACGGCGACGGCATCTTCCGCAACGGCTTCGAGCCGCTGCTGCCGCAATGCACCGCCATCCCGTTCGACAACCTCGCCGCGCTGGAGCGCGCGCTGGCGACGCGCCGGATCGCGGCCTTCATCGTCGAGCCGATCCAGGGCAAGGGCGTCAACATTCCGGGCGAGAGCTATTTGCGGGACGCCGCCGCGCTCTGCCGCCGGCACGGCACGCTGTTCGTCGCCGACGAGATCCAGACCGGGCTCGGACGCACCGGGCGATTCCTCGCCGTCGAGCACTGGGGCGTCGAGCCCGACATGGTGCTGCTGGCGAAGTCGTTGTCCGGCGGGCATGTGCCGGTCGGCGCCGTGCTCACTCGCAAGGCGATTTTCGACAAGCTGTTCGACCGCATGGACCGGGCGGTGGTGCACGGCTCGACCTTCGCCAAGAACGACCTAGCCATGACGGCCGGTATCGCCACGCTCGAAGTGATGCGAGCCGAGCGCCTGGTGGAGCGGGCGGCGCAGCAGGGCGAGCGCCTGCTCAATTCGCTGACGGCGATGACCGAGCGTTACGAGTTGCTCAAGGAGGTGCGCGGCAAGGGGCTGATGCTCGGCGTGGAATTCGGACCGCCGCGTTCGCTCAAGCTGAAGGCCTCGTGGGCGATGCTGGAAGCGGCGAACAAGGGATTGTTCTGCCAGCTCATCACCATCCCGCTGTTTAAGGAGCAAAAGATCCTGACCCAGGTGGCCGGCCACGCCAGCCACACCGTCAAGCTGCTGCCGCCGCTCGTCATCTCCGATGACGACTGTGCCTGGATCGAGCGCGCCTTCGACGAGGTGATCGCGGCGAGCCACCGCGTACCGGGCGCAGTCTGGTCGCTCGGCAAGACGCTGGTCGAGCATGCGGTGCGCGCGCGCGCGTCATAGCGCGCCGGCTTCGCGCAACGACTGCTCCACGCTCGCGGGCAGCGGAAACCTGATTCCCCATAGCGCTTGAGCCGCTGCGGCTTTGGCATGCCATTTGCTCCCCGCTCGCTCCTGTTGAATACTGCCTACCTGTAGGGTTCCTTGGGGAGGGAAACGTCATGCCACGTGCGCCGTTCCGCCTTTATCTCGCCGCCGCCATTTCCGCGCTGAGCCTCGCTGCGCCGCCGCCCGCCCAAGCCGCAGACAAAGTGATCAAGATCGGCGCGCTGCTGCCGATGTCGGGGCCGGGCTCCTATTTCGGCGCGCAGGACAAGCAGGGCATCGAGCTGGCGCTCGAGCAGATCAACAAAGCCGGCATCGAAGGCGTCAAGCTGGAAGCGCAGTATGAGGACTCCGCCTGCAGCCCGCTGCCGGCGACGCAGGCGGCCAAGCGCCTGCTGGACCAGTACAAGCCGGACGTGACGATCGGCGAGGAGTGCTCCGACGCGACGCTCGCCATCATGCCACTGATGGAACAGGCCAAGGTGCCGTTCCTCAATGCCGGCTCGTCCTCGATCAAGATCACTGAGCCGGGCAATCCCTGGACTTTCCGCATCATGCCGAACGAGGTGATGCAGGGCGTCGACATTGCCACCAATGCCTACAACAAGCTCAACGCGCGCACCGCGGTGCTGCTGTACGAGACCACCAATGCCGGCATCGGCAATGCCAAGGTCTTCAACGACACCTTCACCAAGCTCGGCGGCAAGATCCTCGCCGACATCGGCTTCGGCCGCGACGTCAACGACTTCACCTCGATCGCGACGCGGGTGGCGGCGGTCGGCAAGGTCGACGTGATCCCGACCTACACGCTGGAAGGCCAGGGCCTGAAGATCACGCAGGCGCTGGCGCAAGCTGGCGTCTCCAAGGGCGGCGGCGGCCAGGCGATCCAGCTCGGCACCATCTGGCTGCCGTTCGGCTTCGAGCAGAAGGCCGGCAAGGCGTCCACCGGCTACGTCCGCATCGTGCAGTTCGATCCGACCGACAAGCGCGAGATCGTGCGCGGCTTCATCGACGCGTTCAAGGCGAAATACAATCAGGACCCCACGCACCTGAACGCGCATGCCTACGACCAGATCCTGCTGATCGCCGACGTGGTGAAGCGCGGCGGTAAGGACCCGCAGTCGATTCGCGACGGGCTCGCCGCCACCAAGAGCTTCTCCGGCGTCACCGGCAGCGTGGAATTCGACAAGACCAACCAGAACACCAAGATGGACACGATCCATTACATGGAGACTCAAGCCGACCTGTCATGGAAGGCGCTGCCCTGGAACTGATCCGTCGATCATGACGACGGTCCTCATCCAACAGGGCATCAACGGCATCGTGGTCGGAAGCCTCTACGTGCTGGTCGCGTTGGGGCTGACGCTCATCTACGGCGTGCTGGTGCAGATCAACTTCGCGCATGCCGACATCGTCACGCTCGGCGCGTTCGCCGCGTATTTCTTCACCCACACGTTCGGCGGCAATTACCTCGCCAGCATCGCGGCCGCTGCCGCGGTCGGCGCGGCACTCGGCTGGCTCATCAACGCCACCGTGTTCAAGCCGCTGCGCGAGCGCGGCAGCGAGCTGTTGCCGCTGATCGCCACCATCGGCGTCTCCATCATGCTGGAGAACGCCATGCTGGCGTGGTTCGGGCCAATCCCGTACGCGTTCGACACGCCGTACAGCAACAACGTGATCCGCGTCGCCGGCATGTTCTTCACGGTGCAGAGCGTGCTGATCATCGCGGTTTCCGCCGCAACGATCGGCCTGCTCTACGCGTTCATGCGCTTCACCTTTCTCGGTAAGGCGCTGCGTGCGGTGTCGCAGGACCGCGAGACCGCCGGGCTGATGGGCATCAATCCCAACAAGCTGATCATGCTGACCTTCGTGATCGCCTCGGCGCTCGCCGGCCTGGCAGGCGCGATGCTCGGCCCGGTGCTGGTGTTGACACCGTTCGCCGGCACCTCGGTGATCGTGAAGGCGTTCGCGATCGTGATCATTGGCGGCTTCGGCAATGTCGAAGGCACCATCATCGCCGGCCTGCTGGTCGGCCTGATCGAGAGCTACACGACGCAGTTCCTGCAGCCCGGCCTGATCGACATCGTGGTGTTCGGGCTGCTGCTGCTGACGCTGGCGGTGCGGCCGACCGGGCTGATCGCCGAAAAGCGCGAAGAAAATGTCTGAGCGTGCGGCGGCGGCGCCGGGAATGCCGGGGAGCGCGCGTACGCCCTCCCCTCTCCTCGCTGGCCGGCGCAGCACGCGGCGCTGGTGGTATCTCGCCGCCGCGCTGGCGATCGCGCTGTTGCCGATGTTCTTCACCGATTCCTACTGGCGCACCAACCTGATCGTCTGCGCCATCAACGTCATGCTGGCGGTGGGGCTCGACTTCATTCTTGGCTATGCCGGGCAGCTCAATCTCGGCCAGTCGGCGTTTTACGGCATCGGCGCCTACGTCTCGACGCTGCTGATCATGCGGCTCGGGCTGCCGTTCTGGCCAGCCTTCGCCTGCGGCGTGCTGGCGGCCGGCGTCGCCGGGATGCTGCTGTCGCTATTCGCCGCGCGCCTGCGCGGGCACTATCTCGCGATCGCGTCACTCGGCTTCGCGGTGATCACCTACCAGATCCTGCTCAACTGGATCAGCCTGACGCAGGGGCCGCTCGGCATCTACGCGATCCAGCCGCCGCCGGCGCTGCGCATTCCGGGCCTGCCGGAGATCGCGTTCGGCAATCTCGCCAACATGTTCTACCTCACCGCGGGCTTCGCGCTGCTTTGCTATGTGCTGCTCGACCAGCTGGTGCGCTCGCCGGTTGGCGAGACGCTCACCGCCATCCGCGAGGACGAGGTCTCCGCCGCCTCGCTCGGCATCAACTGCCAAGCCTGGAAAGTCTTCGCGTTCGGCGTCGGCTCCGCGATCGCCGGCGTGGGCGGCGCATTCTATGCGAGCTTCGTCGGCACGCTGGTGCCTGATGCGTTCTTCATCACCGAATCCTTCACCATCCTGGCGATGGTGGTGGTGGGCGGCATGGGCACGCTGATCGGCCCGGTCTGCGGCGCCATCCTGCTCACCGTTCTGCCGGAGCTGCTGCGCGGCATCGGCGACCTGCGGCTGATCGTGTATGGCGTGGCGGTCACGCTGGTGGTGCTGTTCATGCCGGGCGGCATCGTCGAGGCGGCACGGCTGCTCGCCGCGCGCTTGCGCCGCGCGCCCGGCGCCGCCGCATGACCGCAGCCGCCGCGTTGCGCGAGACCTCGGCGGAGGCGCTGTTCCGCGGCGAGCGCCTGCACAAGAGCTTCGGCGGCGTGCAGGCGGTGCGCGACATCTCGCTGGCGATCCCGGCCGGAACCGTATTCGCGATCATCGGCCCGAACGGCGCTGGGAAGTCGACGCTGCTCAACCTGATGAGCGGCATCTACCAGCCGGACGCCGGAAGGATCGCGTTCGATGGCGCCGAGCTGGTCGGCATGCCGGCGCACGCGCGGGTGCGGCGCGGGCTCGCCCGCACGTTCCAGAAGATCCGGCTGTTCAAGCAGCTCTCTGTGCTCGACAACGTGATCGCGGGCTTCCACGTGCATCACGCCATCCCGGCCTGGCAATATGTCCTGCACGGGGCGGCGTTCCGCCGCGACCGCGAGCGCTGCCGCGAGGAGGCCGAACGCCTGCTCGCGTTCGTCCGGCTGGAGCGCCGCGCCCACGTGCGGGCGGGCTCGCTCTCTTACGGCGAGCAGCGCGCGCTGGAGATCGCCCGCGCGCTCGCGACCGCGCCGCGCCTGCTGATGGTCGACGAGCCGGCCGCCGGCCTCAACGCCGCCGAAGTCGAGATGCTGCTCGACCGTATCGGCGTATTGCGCGACCGCGGCATGACCGTGGTGGTGGTCGAGCACAACATGGACCTGGTGATGAAGCTCGCCGACCGCGTGCTGGTGATGGACTACGGGCAGCACCTGTTCGAGGGCACGCCGGCGGAGGTGCAGGCGCATCCGGCCGTGATCGCCGCCTATCTCGGAGCCGAGTTCCAGTGACCTCGTTGCTCCAAGCCGAGGCGCTCGAGCTCGCCTACGGCGAGGTGCCGGCCTGCCGGGACTTGAGCTTCCATATCGACGCCGGCGAGATCGTGGCGCTGATCGGCGCCAACGGCGCCGGCAAGTCGACGACGTTGCGCGCGGTGGCGGGCGCGCTGATCCCGCGCGCCGGCGCCATCCGCTTCCGCGGCGCCGACATCACCCGGCTGCCGTCACATGAGCGCACCGCGCTCGGCATCGCGCTGGTGCCGGAAGGCCGCCGGGTGTTTCCGTTCCTCACCGTGCGCGAGAATTTGGAGCTCGGCGCCTTCAAGTATCGCGGCGACAAGCCGAAGGTGCGCGCGCTGATCGAGCAATCGTTCGCGATGTTTCCGCGCCTGCGCGAACGCGCCGGGCAGAACGCCGGCACGCTCTCCGGCGGCGAGCAGCAAATGCTGGCGCTCGGCCGCGCCATGATGTCGGAGCCGCACCTGCTCTGCCTTGACGAGCCGTCGCTCGGGCTCGCCCCGCGCGTGGTGCAGGAAATCTTCAAGAGCATCCGCGCCGCCAACGCCGCCGGCACCAGCGTGCTGCTGGTGGAGCAGAACGCGCGCTACGCGCTCGAAACCGCGAGCCGCGGCTACGTGCTGCAGACCGGCAGCCTTATGGTCAGCGGGTCTTGTGCCGAACTCGCCAGGGATACGCGCGTGCGCGAGGCCT
>DASWSO010000623.1:0-6071 GCA_036402635.1 Xanthobacteraceae bacterium | reverse complement strand
CTCGGGTAACGCGTCCAGCATCCACGCCGCGCCGCCCGCTCTCTGTGAACCAGTTCACACAAGCGCGCCGGGCCGGACGGCTTTTTGCCACCACAATTCCCGGGATAGTTGCGCGACACACGGGCGAGGGGCATTCGATGGCGGCAGGCGCGGCCGGCGAGGGGCGTACATTCGTGCCGCGGCTGGAGGCGGCGCGCGGCGTCGCGGCGCTGCTGGTCGCGGCCTTGCCGGGGTGCTGCTGGCGCTTTCGTTCGCCGGCGTATGGTCGAGGGCACTCTCGGTGCCGGGCGGCGCCTCGCCGACCGCCCCGCTCTATTGCTTCGTCTTCGGCGTGCTGGTGTAGAGCCTCGGCGGGCCTCGCGGTCACCCCGCTGGCCTGGCTGAGCTGGCGCTCTGTCGAGCTCCCCGGCGTCGCGCTCGGGCGCCGCGCGACGCAAGGCTGGCAGGAACTCGCGGCGGCCCTGCCGGCGTTTCGCCGGCGCCCGCAACAGCCGACCCTGCAGCCGACGGCCTGACCTGACCGGCGGGACGCCGGGCCGCCGATCGCCCGCAGGCGCGCTTGTCCTGCGGCGCCGGCGGTGCCATGCACGCGCGTAACGAGCTTGCGAGGCGATCGGTAGTGTCTGGCGTTGAACAAGTGCGTTTCGGCGCGCGAAGTCTTCAATCCATCGACCGGGTGACGGCGCTGACGCTGGCTGCGCTGGCCGGTCTCACGTTGCTGCGCCTCGCCGGCCTGCTGCTCTCGCAGATGGAGCTCGACGTCGAGGAGGCGCAGTACTGGACCTGGTCGACCGCGCCGGCGTTCGGCTACTTCTCCAAGCCGCCGCTGATCGCGTGGATCATGGCGGCGGCGGAGCGCGTCTGCGGCTCCGGCGAAGCCTGCCTGCGGGCGCCTGCGCCATTGTTATGGTTCGCCACCACGGCGGTACTGTTCGCGCTGACGCGGCGGCTCTATGGCGCCACCACGGCGGTGTGGGCCGCGCTGCTGTTTGCGCTGGCGCCCGGCATCGCCTTCTCGGCCCGCCTCATCACCACCGACGTGCCGCTGCTGTTGTGCTGGGCGGTCGCGCTCTATGCGCTGGTGCGGCTGCGCGAGACGCGAGCCTGGAGCTGGGCGCTGCTGCTGGGCGCCGCGCTCGGCGTCGGCCTGCTGGCCAAATACGCCATGATCTATTTCGTGGTCTGCGCGCTGCTCTACGCCGCGCTCGACCCGGTTGCCCGGCGCGCGCTGCTGTCCTGGCGCGGCCTCGCGGCGGGCGCGGTCGCCGCGCTGGTCGTGGCGCCGAACCTCGCCTGGAACGCGCTGAACCAGTTCCAGACGTTCGCGCACGTGCAGGACAACGTGGCGGGACGCGGCTTCGGCACCGGCCTCAGCGACCTCCTCGCTTTCGTCGGCGGCCAGGTCGGCATCATCGGCCCGATCCTGTTCGTGGTGTTGGTGGCGCGCCTCTTGGGCTTTGGCCGCACCGACCGGCCGGCGGCCGACCGGCTGCTGCTGGTGTTCTCGGCGGCGATCCTGGTGCCGCTGCTGCTGTACGCGATCGCGACGCCCGCCAAGGCCAACTGGACGGCGGTCGCCTACGTCGCCGGAATCCCGCTCGCCACCGCCAGCCTGGTGCACGCGCGGCGCGACGGATGGCTGAAGCTCGCGCTCGCGCTTGGCCTGATCACGCAGGTCACCTTGCTGGTGGGGGACGCGCTCGCCTCGCGCATCCGGCTGCCGTTCTATCCCGGGCGCGAGCCCTATGCGCGGGTGCTCGGCTGGGCCGAGTTGGCGCGCGGCGCCGAGGCGCGGGCGCGGCAGGCGGGCGCATCGGCGGTCGTGACCATCACCCGGTCCGATGCGGCGCTGTTCAGCTACTACCTGCGCAAATCCGGCTTGCCGGTGATGATCTGGCCGGGCGGGCCGCAGCCGGACAACTACTTCGAATGGACGCGCCCGCTGCGCCCGGAGCTCGGACCGCTGGTGGTGGTCAGCCCATGGCCGATGCGGGACGTGCTGCAGCAGGCGTTCGGCGAGATCACCGACCTCGGCCTGATCACGGCAGCGACCGGGCGGACCACCTCGCGGACCATGCTGGCGTATCGCCTGGCCGCGCCGCGCGAGCCGGTGCGGCCGTGGACCGAATACCTCCGCCGCTGACCGCGGCGGAGCGCCGCGCGCGCGATGGCTCGGGTCTTGACGCCGATGCGCAGCTCTGCGTCAGCTTGCCGCAGATCGGCTTGCTCCGCAGAGCGCTGGTGAACAACAAACTCGCTGCAACTGGGAGAGAAACGACATGCTGAGCAAGCGCGAGATGCTGAAAGCTTCGGTCGCGATGGCGGCCTTGGGCGCCGCCGGCAGCTTCGAGCGCGCGTTCGCGCAGACGGTCGATCAGCTGCAGCTGTTCGTTCCGGCAGCGCCCGGCGGCGGCTGGGACCAGACCGCGCGCACCATGGAATTGGTGTTGAAGACCGAGAAGCTCGTCAACAACGTGCAGATCACCAATGTCGGCGGGGCCGGCGGCGCGGTCGGCCTGCCGCAGTTCGTCAACCAGTGGAAAGGCCGCCCGAACGCCTTGATGGTGGCCGGCATGGTGATGGTGGGCGCGCTGATCGCCAACAAGTCGCCGGTGAAGCTGACGCAGACGGTGCCGATCGCGCGGCTGACCGGCGAGGCCGAGGTGCTGGTGGTTCCGGCCAATTCGGCCATCAAGAACGCGAACGATTTCGCCACCGCGCTGAAAGCCGATCCCAAGAAGGTGTCGGTGGCGGGCGGCTCCGCCGGCGGCACCGATCACATCCTGCTCGGCATGATCGGCAAGGCGGTGGGCGTGCCGGCGTCGCAGCTCACCTACGTCGCCTATGCGGGCGGCGGCCCGGCGCTCGCCGCCATCCTGGGCGGCCATGTGGCGGCCGGCATCTCCGGCTGGGGCGAGTTCGGCGAGCAGATCAAGGCCGGCAAGCTGCGCGCCATCGCGCTCTCGTCGGGCGAGCGCCAGCCCGGCATCGATGTCCCGACGCTGAAGGAGCAGGGCATCGACGTCGAGCTGTTCAACTGGCGCGGTGTGTTCGCGCCTCCCGGCGTCACCGGCGCGCCGCGCGACGCCATGATCGGGCTGGTCGAGAAGATGTCGAACAGCGCGACCTGGAAGGAAGAGATGCGCAAGCGCGAGTGGACCCCGATCCTGCTGACCGGCGACGCCTACGCGAAGTTCATCGCCGACGAGACCGCGCGCATCGAAGCGATCCTGAAGGACCTCGGCCTCGCCGCGTGAGTGTCGCGGTGCCGGAACTTTGCATGTCCGTCATGGCCGGGCGAGCCGGCGTCGCCCGGCACTAGGCTTGTGCTCGGGCCGGCCGGAGGCCCGTCGCGGGTGCCGGGCACGACGTAGAGGCGAGGGCGGGGAGCGGGAGCATGCAAAGGCAAACAGTCGCTATCGCTTGGCCGGAGACCGCGATCGCCGCCGGCGTGCTGGCGTTCGCCGGCATCGTGTGGTGGCAGACCACGCAAATTCCGGTCTCGCCGCTCTACGCCAAGATCGGACCGACGCTGTTTCCATACATCACCGCCGGCGGCCTCGCGCTGCTCGGCGTGCTGCTGCTGGTGCAGGCGCTGCGCGGCGGCTGGCAGCCGCAGGAGGAGCGTGAAGTCGCGATCGACTGGCGCGCGCTCGGCTACGTCACGGCGGGACTGATCGTCAATGTCGTGGTGATCGGCTGGCTCGGCTTCACGGCCGCATCGGCCGCGATGTTCGTGCTGGTGGCGCGCGGCTTCGGCAGCGGGCGGCCGCTGCGCGACGCGGCCATCGGTTTCGCCACCGCGCTGGCGGCGTATTTCGGTTTCGCCAAGGCGCTCGGCGTCAACATCGGCGCGGGGGTCGTCGAGCGGCTGTTCGGCGGGTAGGCGATCATGGACGTGCTGTCGCAACTGGCTCACGGCTTCGCGGTCGCGCTCACGCCGACCAACCTGATGTGGTGCCTGATCGGAACCACGCTCGGCACCGCCATCGGCGTGCTGCCGGGCCTCGGGCCGGCGCTCACCATCGCGCTGCTGCTGCCGATCACCTTCAAGGTGGAGCCGACCGCCGCCTTCATCCTGTTCGCCGGCATCTATTACGGCGCGATGTATGGCGGGTCGACCACGTCGATCCTGCTCAACACGCCGGGCGAGAGCGCCACCATCGTGACGGCGCTGGAAGGCAACCGGATGGCGCGTACGGGGCGCGCCGGCGCCGCGCTCGCGACCTCCGCCATCGGCTCGTTCGTCGCCGGCACGATCGGCACCATCGGCATCACGTTCCTGGCGCCGATCGTGGTGAGCTTCGCGCTCAATTTCGGGCCGGCGGAATACTTCTCGCTGATGGTGCTCGCCTTCGTCACCGTCTCGGCGGTGCTCGGCGCCTCGGCGGTGCGCGGGCTCACCAGCCTCGTGCTCGGGTTCTACCTCGGCATGATCGGCATCGACCTGCAGACCGGGCAGCCGCGCTTCACCTTCGACATCCCGGAATTGCTCGACGGCATCAACGTGATCGTGGTCGCGGTCGGCCTGTTCGCGGTCGGCGAGACGCTCTACGTTGCGGCGCGCCGCTACGCCGGCAAGGACGAGATCGTGCCGCTGCGCGGCTCGCTCTACATGACCCGCGAGGAATGGTCGCGCTCCTGGAAGCCGTGGCTGCGCGGAACGCTGCTCGGCTTCCCGATCGGCGCGCTGCCGGCCGGCGGCGCCGAGATTCCCACGTTCCTCTCCTACTGGATGGAGAAGCGGCTCTCGAGGAAGCCGGAGGAGTTCGGCACCACCGGCGCGATCGAGGGCGTCGCCGGACCTGAGGCGGCGAACAACGCGGCCGCTGCCGGCGTGCTGGTGCCGATGCTCACGCTCGGCCTGCCGACCTCCGCCACCGCCGCCATCATGCTGTCGGCGTTCCAGAGCTACGGCATCAATCCGGGTCCGCTGCTGCTGCAGTCGCAGGCTTCTCTGGTATGGGGGCTGATCGCCAGCCTCTACATCGCCAACGTCATGCTGCTGGTGCTCAACCTGCCGCTGGTCGGCATCTGGGTGAAGGTGCTGAAGATCCCGGCGCCGCTGCTCTATGCCGGCATCCTGGTGTTCGCCACCATCGGCACCTACGGCATCTCCAACTCGGCCGTCGACCTGGTGCTGCTCTACATCCTCGGCGGCATCGGCTTCCTGATGCGCCGCTTCGATTTCCCCACCGCGCCGGTGATCATCGGCATGATCCTGGGCCCGCTCGCCGAGACCGAGTTCCGCCGCGCCATGACGATCTCGGACGGCGACTGGACCGTGTTTCTGCGGCAGCCGCTGTCGGCGACGCTGCTTGCGCTGGCGCTGATCGGACTTTTGGGGCCGCGGCTGTATGCGTTCTACAAGATGCGCCGGCGCGGCGAAGCGGTGCCGGGCGACGCGTGAGCGGCTTAGCCGACGACGTGGAGACGAACGCCGGCACGCTTTTGCAAGTAGCCGATCACGCTGAACAGGTTCTTGGCCCGAGGGTTCCCGCGCGGGCCGAACATGCGGATGAGGCTCTTCGGCGGGGCGCCGGTTGCGGCGCCTAGTTTCTCAAAGCCGACCGTAGCCTTGATGTAGTCTCGCAGGATCGTCTTTCCGGTGTCCACGTCGCCGCTGAGCATCGCGTCGACACCCTCGCGCAGAAGAGCTTCCGCAAATTTCTTGTCGGTCTTGACCTGCTGCTGCACCAGGCCGTTGAAGCTTTTGGTTTGTGCCATCTCGATCTCCTTCAGCCGCGGGCGCGTTTGGCCTGTTTGTAGTTTTGCCAATAGCGGTGCGAGGCATCGATGTCGCGCTGCTGACGTCTCTTGGTGCCGCCTGTCAGCAGGATCACCACCACGTCTCCGTCTATCAGGCGAATCCGTCATGGCCTGGGGTGGCCAAGCGCGACCTCGGTCACACCTTGATGTCGGCGAACAGCGGCAGATGGTCGGAAGCGCGGCGCGCGCTGCGGTCGGTCCAACTGCGGACCAGCGCATCGTGCGGGCGCACATAGATGCGGTCGAGCCGGATCAGCGGCAGCCATGATGGGAAGGTGCGGATCCAGGTGCGCGCCGGCAGC
>DASWSO010000622.1:0-3855 GCA_036402635.1 Xanthobacteraceae bacterium | reverse complement strand
GGACGCCGGCGTCCCGGTGGTGGCGCATCGGCTCTGCCAGTCGGCGGCCGAATGCGTCGCGGCCTGGAAGGCGATCGACGGGCCGGTGGCGATCAAGGGGTGCTCGCGCGACATGCCGCACAAGTCCGAGTTCGGCTTGGTGCGGCTCGGCGTCAACGACGAGGCCGCGGCCGCCGACGCGTTCGAGGCCATGCACAAGATTATGCGCGACCACGGCGCGCGCTTCGAGGGCGTGCTGGTCGCCGCGATGCTGAAGGGCCGCCGCGAGCTGGTGATCGGGGCGCATCGCGATCCAACCTTCGGTCCGGTGGTGCTGGTTGGCGACGGCGGCAAATACGTCGAGGCGCTCGGCGACGTGCGGGTGCTGCTGCCGCCGTTCACCGCCGCGGAAGTCGAGCGCAAGCTGCGCACGCTGCGCATCGCGCCGCTGCTCGACGGCGTGCGCGGCGAGCCGCCGCTGGATCTCGCGGCGTTCTGCGAGGCGGCGGTGAAGATCGGCGCGCTGATGCTGGCGCCGGAGAGCCGCATCGCCAGCCTCGACCTCAATCCGGTGATGGTGGGCGCGGCCGGCGAGGCTTGCGCGGTCGCGGACGCGCTGGTGGTGCAGCAGACATGAGCGGGGGGAGACGATGAACGCGAGCACGCATACCGAACGGCGCTGGAAGCGCCGTCCGCACGGCTCCACCTGGGGCGACTTCGGGCCCGACGACCAGCTCGGGCGTCTCAACCTGCTCACGCCCGCGAAGGTGCGCGAAGGCGTCGCCGAAGTGCGCGAGGGGCTGAGCTTCTGCCTCAGCCTTCCGCTCGACCTTCCGGGCGGCAACGCGCTCAACCCGCGCCGGCATCCGCCGGTGCTGCGCCCGACCGTGCGCAACAACCGCCCCAACATGGTCTACGTGGTCGCCTGCGACGATCCCAACGCCACCGATGTGATCAACGACGACACCGCCATCCTGCACCTGCAGTATTCGACCCAGTGGGACAGCCTCGCGCATGTCGGCTCGCTGTTCGACGCCGACGGCGACGGCAAGCCGGAGCCGGTGTTCTACAACGGCTACCGCCCGGGCGAGCACATCGTGGCGCCGACCGACGTGCGCGACGCCGGTGCCACCGAGACCGTGGACGCGCGCTCGACCTCGCGCGCGCTGCGGCTGGGAGTCGAGAACATGGCGGTGAAATGCGTGCAGGGCCGCGCCGTGATGATCGACCTGCACGCGCATTACGGCCGCGAGCGCAAGCTCGTCGGCTACGACGAGCTGATGCGCATCGTCGAGACGGATCGGGTCGAGGTGCGCGCCGGCGACATGGTCTGCCTGCATACCGGCTTCGGCGCCATGCTGATGGAGGCGCGGGGCGAGCCCGACCCGCATGCGCTGCATCATTCCTGCCCGGTGCTCAACGGCCGCGACGCGCGGCTGCTCGACTGGGTGACCGACAGCGGCCTGGTCTCGCTGATCGCCGACAATTACGCCGTGGAGGCGCATCCGTCCGAGCCCGGGGAGGGCTGTTGCGCCGGCCTGCCGCTGCACGAGCACTGCCTGTTCAAGCTCGGCGTCAACCTCGGCGAGCTCTGGTACCTGAGCGAACTCGCCGACTGGCTGCGCGCGCACGGCCGCCACGCTTTCCTGCTGACGGCGCCGCCGCTGCGCCTTCCCGGCGCGGTCGGCTCCCCCGCCACGCCGGTCGCCACGGTGTGACCGTACCTGCGGGTGGTGCGACCCTGCCCCGGAGGGGAGGGTTCGGCTCACATGCGCCGCACGTGAGCCGGGGTGGGGTGACTTAATCTGCACCCCACCCCGCTCGCTTCGTTCGCGACCCTCCCCCTCAAGGGGAGGGTGCAGACCGCGGATGCCGCGCCGGCTTACCGCACGCGCCCGCGCGGCGGATGTTCCTCGGTGACCGCGCCGGAGCCGCTCTCGCCGCCCTCGCCGCCGCCGGTGCCGGCTTCGGAGCTGCCGCCGTTGATGTCGCGGTCGAGGTAGCGGCGCTGCATCGCGCCGGTGTTGTCGTCATCCATGCGCCGCTCCTGCCGCCACTGCGAACGGCCGTCGAAGTCGTCGTTGCGGTCATAGCTCTGTGCGGTCGCCGTGCCGGCCAGCAGGGCGAAGGAGACAGCGGCGGCGCTCGCACGCAATACCGTGCGGACAGTTGGTGTGGTCATTTTCTTGTACTCCTGAAGCCCTCGTGCCCGACCGCAACCGGGTGAGGCGCCACGTCGTTCCGCTGCAGCGCACACAATAATTTGTTGCGCCGCCCACTTGCGCCGGCGGGCGCCCGGCCGCTCGCGACAGCCGCCGAGGTTGTGTGCTAGGGACGCCGCACCGGCACGCTTTCAAGTGTCACGATATTGGGAGGTACTCTATGAAGGCCGTCATTCTCGGGCTTGCGCTTGCATTCGCCGCCACCGCGGTCGCGCCGATCCCGTCCTATGCGGACGATCTCTCCGGCGCCCGCAAGAAGTCGGCTTCGGTGAAGAAGGGCAAGCGCGTGCGGGCCGCCCCGGCGCAGCAGGGCTACGACAGCTGGAACAACAACTGGAACCAGCAGTGGCAGCAGCCGCAGACGCAGCGCCGCGAGCGCGTGCGCCGGCAGGCGGCCCCGGTGCAGCAGGGTGGCGGTCAGCAGGGCCGAAGCGAGTGCAGTCCGGACGCGCGCCGGCTCTGCCGCAGCGTGCTGAGCCAAGGCGACATGGCGGTGCTCGGCTGCTTCAAGGCCAACGTCAACCGGCTGAGCCGCGCCTGCTCCGGCTTCCTGCGCGGCATGGGGCAGATTTAGGCCTCTCCGGCACGCGAGATTGCCCGTTTCGCGTCTACGACACGGGCGGCGCCTGCGCTCCCCTCCTCCGCGAGCGGCGGGGAGGGGTCGCACCGCCGATGCCGCCGCCTCTCCTTCGAAGCTCGGCGCTGTCGCGCCTTCGCGCCTTCAGGATGACGGCGCCGGGTGCGGCTGCATCGCCCGCCAGATCCGCTCCGGCGTGAGCGGCAGCTCGACATGGGTGACGCCAAATTCCGCCAGCGCGTCGACCACGGCGTTGCCGACCACCGCCAGCGCCGGCGCGGTGCCGCCCTCGCTGCCGGCGCGGATGCCGAGCGGGTGCGTCGACGAGGGCACCTCGCTGATCTCGGTCTTGAAGAACGGCAGCATGGCCGCGCGGGGTAGCGCATAATCCATAAAGGACCCAGCCAGCGGCTGCCCGGTGTCCGGCTCGAATACGCAGTTCTCCCACAGCGCCTGTCCGACCCCCTGCACGATGCTGCCGTGGGTCTGCCCGTCCACCAGCATCGGGTTGACGGCACGGCCGACGTCGTCGACCGCCGCGTAGTTGACGATCTCCAGCGTGCCGGTGTCCGGGTCGATCTCGACCTCGCAGACATGCGCGCCGTACGGAAAGCTGCCGACCGAGACGATCTCGTCGGAATCGGCGGCGAGCGGGCCGCGCAGCTCCTCCGGCACCGCCGGATTGTCGCGCGCCGCGGCCGCCACCTCGAACAGCCCGACCGAGCGGTCGGTGCCGGCGACGGTGTAGCGCGCATCGGCGAAGCGGATATCGGCCGCGGCGGCTTCCAGGAGGTGCACGGCGAGCTCGCGGCCGCGCTCGACGATGCGCTCGGCCGCCTTCTGGATGATGAAGCTCGCCAGCCGCATCGAGCGGCCGGAATGCGAGCCGCCGCCGATGTTGACCACGTCGGTGTCGCCGGAGACGAGCTGCACGGTCGCGACCGGCACGCCCAGCCAATCGGTGAGCAGTTGCGCGAACACGGTCTCGTGGCCCTGGCCGTGCGCGGTGGTGCCGATGGCAAGGTCGACCACGCCCTCCGGCCGCACCGTGATCTCGGTGCGCTCGCGGGTGAAGCC
>DASWSO010000621.1:0-8918 GCA_036402635.1 Xanthobacteraceae bacterium | reverse complement strand
CGGGCGGCACATAGGCTTCTGGCGGCGCGGCGCCGTCGGGCGGCGGGTTTTCCCCACCCGGCGGCACGGTGCCGTCCGGTGGCGGTGGTGGATAGTCTCCGCCCGGCGGTGGTCCATAGCCGTCCGGCGGCGGCGGGTAGTCTCGGCCCGGCGGCGTGTAACCCGCTGGCGGCGGTGGCGGATAGCCGTAGGGCGGCGTGTAGGGCGGCGGGCGATATCCCGGCGGTGGAGGCGGTGGCCGATATCCGCCCGGAGGCGGTGGCGGCGGGCGGTACCCCGGAGGCGGTGGCCGGTACCCTGGCGGGGGCGGGGGTGGCCGGTATCCGCCGGGAGGCGGCGGCGGCGGATAGCCGTAGGGCGGCGTGTAGGGCGGCGGCTGATACTTTGGAGGTGGAGGCGGTGGCCGGTATCCACCCGGGGGCGGCGGAGGCGGCTGATACCTTGGCGGCGGCGGCGGCCGATATCCGCCGGGCGGCGGGTAGCCGGGCTCATAGCCCTGCCGCAGCGCCGTCCGCGTCTGCGGCCCGGCGATGCCGTCGACCTGCAATCCGCGCGCGGCCTGGAAGCGGCGGATCGCATCGCGCGTTGCCGGACCGTCGAGGCCGTCGACCACCAGGCCGGCATTGATGCTGCTGTTGAGCGCCAACTGCAGCCAGCGGATGTTCGGATCGGGCTCGGCCTCGGCACCTTCTCCGGCCCCTTCCGCCGCCGGTACCGCTTCGCCGCGCGCCCGCACCACCAGCGTGTCGGGCAGGATGCGCCCGTTCGGTCGGCTGAGCCGCCGCGCGAACCGCGCGCGGCCGCCGTGCGGCCGCATGCCGGGCTCGATGATGTGGGCGTAATAGCCGGGCCAGGGTCCTTCCAGCACCAGGCCGCGGGAGGCCGCGTCGTGCTCGCGATACAACAGCGGATGCGCGATCATCGCCACATGCGCGAAGCCGCCGTCGCCGCGCCGGATGACGAGGTCGCCCGGCTGCGGCGCCTCGCTCAACGGCCGGCCCGGTCGGCCGACGATCTCGAAATAGCGCTCCATGTCGAGGCGGCGACCGTGGCCGCGGCGGCCGGTGAGGTCGTCGAAAACGCCGCGCGGCGTGCACCCTTCCGGCCACGGCCGACCGGTGTTCGACAGGCTCTCGGTGAGGAAGCGGGTCGGGTCGTGGATTCCGGAATCGAGCAGCATCTCGGCCGCATCGACCGGATGCCGCGCTCCCTCGTCGGTCTCGCCGGGCGCATCGTGGGCGTGCGCGCTCCAGGCTTCGTCCTGTCCCTCCCAGGCGGCGGCTTCGTCGACCGACTGCGCGGCGGTTTCGAGCACGCTCTCGGTGGCGGCCTGGGGATGGCAGCACGGACAGGTCTCGCACGGATTGTGACGGCAGTGCTCGCAGGTCTTGCAGCGTTCTCCGCAACTCATGGCGCGCTCCTCAAGCTCCGGTGAGCCGGTGGCATTTTCAGACTCGAAGGCAGCGGTTTCGCTCTCGGTCCATTCCCGAGGCAGCGGGGCCGCGACCTCGATGCCGAACAGGGATTCATCGTGCCCGTCGGAAGGCAGTGCGGGCGGCCGATGCTCTGCGGATTCGCCCGCAGGCGCTTCCGCCGCAACCGGCTCGTTGCGTTCGGCAACGGCATCGCCCGCCTGCACCGTGGCGGAGGTCCGCATCGCCGGCGGCGCCGGTGCAGCCGCGAACGCGGCCGCGTGCTGCACGGCCGCACTGGTGTCGAGAAAGCCGAAGCCGACGCGGTCGCGATCGCTCCAGTCGGGGGCTTCGATCGGCACCAGCGAATCGAACAGCGCCTGCCGCAGCCGCACGCTGTCCAGCGGCCCGCCCGCCTCGAACATCAGCGCGATGGTGCCGGCAACGTGCGGCGCCGCCATGCTGGTGCCGCTCATGCGGGTCAGCGGCGCCGCCACTCCGCTCTTCGGATGCGAGCGCGCCGCCAGGATCTTGACCCCTGGCGCGAGCAGCACCGGCTTGACGCGGCCGTCGCGCGTCGGCCCGGAGCTGGAGAACGGCGCCAGCGGGCGTGCCGGATCGTGCCCGTCATAGGCGCCGACCGAGATGGTGAGCAGGCCGTTGCAGATGCTGCCGGTGGTGGTGGCGCTCACCGCATGCGAGGGCGGGAACAGCGCCTGGCACGCCTTGCACCCGGGGTCGCGCTCGAGCCACGCGTGGTAGCGCCCGTCGGTGACGTCGATGCCGCGCAGCAGCAGGCGCCAGGTGCCGCTCGGCGCGCCGCGGTACTGGAACAGGTTGATGTGATTGTCGCCGTTGTTGGGATCGCGCACGCGGTGATACAGCGTGCCGGTCCGCGCTCCGGCGGTGACCACCGCATCCTTGCCGCCGAGCGGCGCGTCGGCCGCCACCGCGCCGTCCGGCCCGATCAGCCGCGCGCCGAAAACGTCGCCGCCGCTGTACCAGACTTCGAGTTCGTTCGGGGTCGTATCGCCGGGATTCACCTGGAACGGCAGCTCGATCGTCTGGCCGCTGCGCAGCCGCCCCGAACTGTGCACGTTGCGTGCGAAATAGTTGCCGGTGCTTTGCACCACGGCGGTGCCCGGGCGCGAGCGCACCAGCCAGTCGAGCGCCTGCTCGACCAGAGTGGTGCCGCGGTGCTCTCCCGCATGACGCCCGATGCTCATGTTGATGACGAGCGGGCGGCCGACGGCTTCTGCGACGACGAAGTGGATCGCCTCGAGCAGGTTGCTGGAATCGCCGAGCGGTCCGAGCTTGTCCCATCCGGGCGCGCCGAGATGCACGAATATGAGGTCGGCTTCCGGCGCGAGCCCGACCGGTCCGCCGCCGCGGCCGTTGCCGGCCGCGATGCTCAGCACGTGCGTGCCGTGCGACCCGATGCCGGTGTCGGAAATGCCGGGGTGATAGCCAAGCGCGGCGTAGGGATCGTCGGTCTTGAGCGCAGCGCTCAGGTCGGCGGTGCGATGGACGCGGCCGTAGCCGTAAGGGTTGCCGTCGCCGTTGAGCGTGCGCTGGTCCCACAGCGCCAGCAGGCGCGAGCGTCCGTCCTCGGTGACGAAATCCGGATGCGCGAAGTCGCAGCCCCAATCGACCACGCCGATGACGGTGCCGCGGCCGGTGGCCGCGACATCGTCGGGCCGGCGCTGGTCGCTGTCGGTCTCGTCGATGTCCTCGGCGTCCGCTTCATCCAGCACCGGCCCGTATTCGGTGGCGTACCAGCGCGGCGCTTTCAGGCTGATAATGCCGGGGTCTTCCCACACCTGCCGTACCGCCAGCCGCTGCACGCGCGCGGTAGCGATGGCGCCGAACGGCGCCACGATGCGCAGGCTCGCGGGCACCTGGCCGGGATCGCGCAGCCGCACCACGACGGCGACCTCGTCGGTCGGCTCGCCCACTTCCAGCAATTCCTGCAGTGCCGGGTCCATGGCCGGATCCTCGCGCGCAGCGAAACGGAGAGAGCGCAGGCGGACAGGCGCCGACCGTCGTTCTCAACCGCAAACCCGACCGGAGCTTGCTGCCGCTCCTATCAGCCCCGTTTCGGCTTGTCGGGGGCGTCGTGCGGCGGCTTGGTATCCGGTGCCGAAGGCCTTTCCGGAGAATTTTCCAGAGGCTTGGTATCTGGCTTGCCCCGAACCGGCGTCGGCGGCGGGGCCGCCATGTCGGCAAGCTTTTTCGCGAACAGGAGCGCGGCGGCAGGAGGCTCGAGAATGCCCGCGGCCACCCCGCTCTTGAGCGCGGCCGCAGAGTCCGCATTGACGTTGCGGGCCATCATGACGCCGAGAAGGAAGCGAAACATATTCATGGGTGACCTCCTACCGCTGCATCAGTCGGGATCACTTCTGCATCGCCATCATCAGCATCACCATCGTCATGGCGCTGTTGTCGCCTCCCATCATGCCGCCGCCGGAGCCGGACTGCCCGCTGCCGGTACCGCCCATGGCGCCGCTGAACATCAGCACCGGCAGCATCCGCATCAGGTTGTCGCCCTTGTCGACGACGACGTTGGCCTGCACCGGGCCCGCCGGCGTGGGCAGATTGGCGGTGACGGTCGATTGCGTGCTGAACAGCGGCATCATCATCGACATCTGCTGCAGGTTGTTGACGCGCTCGCTGAGCAGGCGCCGTTCCTTCGCCTCTTTGCCGATATCGGTGCGCAGCTTGCGCTGTTCGGTGTCGATGGTGCGCACGCGCGCGTCGAGGGTTTTCACGGCCGTCGACACGGTGCCGATGCGGGCATCGAGGCGGTCGGCGGTGGTTTTCAATTCCGCGTGCGTGACGAAGCCGGCGCGAACGCGCGGCGGCACCGCATTGCCGCGCTGCGGCAGCCGGAGCGGGGGACGGCGGAGTCCGGGCCGCGGCGCTGCCTCCTCGTTCTCTTCGGATTCGAGAAACAGCTCCTCGTTCTCCTCCAGCTCATCGGAAGCTTCGTACGGGAAGGGACCCAGCATGATCATCTCCTCTCGCTGTGGTCAGGTCGTGTGACGGGTGGACTGCTCCCAGTCGCCGGCCCTACCGGTTCGGCGAAGAATCTGGACGGCAGCGCGGGGTCGGGTGCGGGGGCGAACAGGCCGGGCTTGCCGCGACCGCGGCAGCTGCGGCACTGCGCATCCTCGCCCCAGCACAGGCCGCAGGCACCCACCACCGCGGCGATGTCGGCCAAGCGTTCCTGCGCGGCGTCGAGCTCCGCCATCAGCTGGCGCGCCACCCGCTGCAGCTTGTCGGCGCGCCCCTGCGCGCGGGCGAGCTGCTCCTGCAGCGCCTCGATCTCGGCTTCTGCCGCATCCGGTTCCGGCGCCGGCGCGTTGGAGGCGAACTGCCGCTGCATGGCGAGCATCTGCGGCAGCCAGGCGAGACTCGGATTGTTGCGCGCGAAGTCGGCGAGCACGCCGTCCATCGCCTGCGGGCCCGGCATGCCGGCGCCGTTCGCATCGGACTGCGCCGCGATCATATCAAGCATAGGATTCACCCTCTTCGGCTTCGGCCCAGTTGGCGTTCTCTAAGAGCCACGCATCGGCGGCGGCGTCGGCCGCGGTGTATTGCGGGACCCATTCGTCGGCCGATTCCGGCGGCTCGGCCTGCAGCCCGCCCGGTCCCGAGCCCCAGCGCGGCAGGCTGAGCGCATAGAGCGCCAGCAGCGCGTTGGTGGTCTGGTCGGAGTCGGCCGGATCGAGCGCGAGCTCGCCTTCGGCGCCGTAATAGAATTCCGGATGCGCGGCCTCGCCGTTGGCGGCCTCCATCTCGTGCGCGGCATTGCCGGCGAGCTGGCTGAGCGCGCTCAGGATGGACTGCACCGGCACCGCGCTTGGGCCCACCGGCACGGCCGGCCGACCCAAGGCGCCCATCGCCGCCGCCATCAGCGCCTGCGTGGTCTCCGGACGCGCCAGCATTCCCAACAGCGAATTGGCGCTGCCGCCGGGCGCGGCGTGGCCTTGCCCGATCGAGCCCGCCATCGCGGCGAGCTGCGGCGCCAGCCCGCCAAGGATGCCGCCGATCCCGCCGCCGCCGCCGGCAGCGCCGGCGAATTGCGACAGCAAGCCCGCCGCTCCGGCGCCGCCGCGCGCACCGCCGCGGCCGCCGCCACCCAAGATGCCGGCGAGCTGCGGCGCGAACTGTCCCGCCTGGCCCAGAAGCCCGCCGATCCCGCCGATCCCGCCGCCGCCGCCGAGCGCGCCGAGCCCGATCTTGGCGATGTTGCCGAACGCGCCGCCGCCGGTGAAGTTGGAGGCGAGCTGCGTCACCGAGCCGATGCCGCCGCCGATCCGGCGCAGCGTCGGATCCTTCGACTGCGAGAGGATGCCGCCGGCGCCGCCCGCGACCGCGCCCGCCAGCGCGCCCCAGGGACCGAACTTGGCGCCCGTCATCGCGCCCTGGGCGATGCTGGGCAAAGCCTTCGCTACCATCGGCGCCGCCTGCTGGGCGAAGTTGCCGACCGCGTGGCCGACGGTCTGGAAGCCGCGGCTGAGATTGTCGAAGAACCCCTCGACGTCCTCCGCCGCGACGCCTGCGCCGTAGATCTCGGCGACCACCGCGTCGATCTGCTCGTCGCTGAGGTAGACGAGGTCGCCGCGGATGTTGGCGCGGATATTCGGATAGAGCGTCGCTGTTCCGTTCATGGCGAAAGATCCTCGATCCCGATCACCACTTGGGCGCGGCCGCCATTGCGTGCCGGTGCCGCATCAGTTTCCGTCCACGTCGTCGTCGCCATGCCGCAGCAGCACGACCACGTTGGATGTTCCGGAAAAAATCTCCACCAGCTCCGCGACGCTGCTGAAAGACCCGAGATGATGCCCGCGAAGATCGCTGACGGTGCCGCGCCAGAGCGGGCGGCGGCCGGCGCCCTCGCGCCGTTCCTTCCAGATGCGAAGCAGGAACGTATGCGTCGCAGGCGGCTCGGCCTCGGCGCGCGCGCCGTCCGGATGGACGGAGCCTGATACAATCGTCGGCGGAGGGCGTCTGCCATGGGGGTTCCGGGGCATGCTGCCTGGCCGCTGCAATTCCGCGCCGGCCGCCGGCGTGGGTGCGGCGTCGTGCTGGGCTTGATGTGAGATGCTAGCGGCCGGCTTTCACCCCGGCGTCACCCGCGCCTCACCGCGGTCTCACCCGGAGAAAAAAGAATCCGCTTACTGCGCCGGGTTCGGCTTTTCGCCTTGCGGCAGCGACGCCAGCACGCGATCGAGCTGCCGCTGCGAGGCGGCGAGCGCGCGGCGGACGCGGCCGACGCGCCGCGCCACGTCGATGAGCGCCGGATCCGATGCCGGCGTGGCGGCGCCGGCGCGCGGCGCCGCGGCGGTGAGCTCGCGGTAGAGCTCCTGCGTCTCCTCCATCGGCTCGATGCCGAGGTCGTCGTGGATGACGCGCCGGCACAGCTGGTACTGGGCGATCGCGGTGGCGCGGTTTCCGGCCTTGGCGTAGGCGCGCATCAGCAGGCGGTGGACGTCCTCGCGCAGCGGCTCCTCCTGGCTCAGGCGGCGGCCCCACTGGATCACCGCGGCCCACGCCGAGCCCGCCGCATAGGCGAGCACCAGGTGATAGAGCCCGTCGACGTAGACATTGCGCAGGCGCTGGCGCTCGAGCAGCGCCCAGTCCTCGTCGATCCCGATCAGGTAGTCGCCGCGATAGAGCCGCACGCCGCGTTGCAGCCGTCCGATCGCATCGCTCGCGAGGGTCCCGGGGTTGAGGCGCAGCAACGGCTGCACCCGCGTCTCCATGGCGACCGCATCCACCCAGGCCGGAGCGTGCCAGTTGAACGAGACTTCGTCGGCACCTTGGAAGGTCAGCAGCGGCGGGCCGCGCGCGGTCGTTTTCTTCAGCCGCCACAGCGCCGTGGAGAGACAGCGGCGGGCGTGATCGCCGTCGTGGTCGGCCCACAGGGTCTCGGCCAGTTCCATCCGGGAGACCGGGCGCTGACGGTGCGTGAGCAGATAGCCGAGGATCGGCCGGCACGATCCGGCGATCGGCAGCGCCTCGCCGCCTCGGCGAAAAACGTTCAAGCCGCCGAGCACCTGCACGCGCAGATGCGACATACAACGCCCCTCAACTGTAGATGATGACTATGACATCGCTCAACCTCCGGGAAAAGGATTGAGTGAGCAATGCGACTTAATTCAGCAAAACCGAGCCCGGACGGGATGGTCAGCCGTGCAAAGGCGGACGGTTCCTGCGGTGCGTCGTTGCTTGACTCTCGCCGTGCCCTGTGAACGCGGTCGCGTTAACCAGTGTGGCGGGAATTGCGAGGCAAAATGCCGCCAACGACGCGGATGTCGTGGCATCGGGGCTCGCGCCGTCTATATGATGTGAGAACAGAGTCCGAAAACCGGCGAGTCAGCGATTCGGCCGCGGTTTGTTCCAGACTCGTTCCAGGTCTTAAGTTCAATCGACCGGGCCCTGTCGCGCCGTGATACAAGTCGGAACCTGCATGCGCCTTCCGTTGCCGTTCTGCCGGCCCCATGTCAGCGGTGCGATGCGCTTCGCCGGCCGCTGCGCCCGCGGCTGATCCGGGCCGCTGAACCCTCTCCACCACGGGCCGTTGTCTCGACATCACATGCCGCTGACCTTCTCGTCCGCCGCCAACCGGGACGACCGCGCCATGGGCGCCGGCGTCACCGCGGTTCTCGGCCCCACCAATACCGGCAAGACCCATCTCGCCATCGAGCGGATGCTGGCGCATTCGTCCGGGCTGATCGGCTTGCCGCTGCGGCTGCTGGCGCGCGAGGTCTACAACAAGATCGCCGCCCGCATCGGGCCGGAGCAGGTCGCGCTCGTCACCGGCGAGGAGAAGATCAAGCCGCCGCATGCGCGCTACTGGGTCGCCACCGTGGAGGCGATGCCGCGCGACCTCGATGTCGCCTTCGTCGCCATCGACGAGGTGCAGCTCGGCGCCGACCTCGAGCGCGGCCACGTCTTCACCGACCGCATGCTCAACCGCCGCGGCCGCGAGGAGACGCTGGTGCTGGGCGCGCAGACGGTGCGCCCGATGATCGAGAAGCTGTTGCCGGGCGCGCATATCCTCAGCCGCCCGCGGCTGTCGCAGCTCACCCATGCGGGCGACCGCAAGATCTCGCGGCTGCCGCGGCGCTCCGCCATCGTCGCCTTCTCGGCCGACGAAGTGTACGCCATCGCCGAGCTGATCCGCCGCCAGCGCGGCGGCGCCGCGGTGGTGCTGGGCGCGCTGTCGCCGCGCACCCGCAACGCGCAGGTCGAGCTGTACCAGTCCGGCGACGTCGACTACCTGATCGCCACCGACGCGATCGGCATGGGCCTCAATCTCGACGTCGACCACGTCGCCTTCGCGTCCGACCGCAAGTTCGACGGCTACCAGTACCGCCGCCTCAACCCGGCGGAGTTCGCGCAGATCGCCGGGCGCGCCGGGCGCGCGATGCGCGACGGCACCTTCGGCAGCACCGGGCGCTGCGAGCCGTTCGAGCCCGAACTGGTGCAGGCGCTGGA
>DASWSO010000620.1:0-5247 GCA_036402635.1 Xanthobacteraceae bacterium | reverse complement strand
TGCGCGACAGCGCGCGCCTGATGCGCGACTATCGCGTTCCAGCCGAGGTGCGCGACCGCATGGGCGCGTTTCCGTCGCGGGACGGCTGACACTATTCGGTGGTGCCGGCGCGCTGCGCCAGCGCGAGCGCCTGTAGCCCGCTGATGGCCTGCTGCGGCGGCAGCGCCGTGAAGTCAGCGTCGACATCGAGTGCCGCTTCCAGCGCGCGGTGGTATTGCCGCCGCGAGACTTCGACCGCCCCGAACGACTTCAGGTGATCCGTCACAAACTGCGTGTCGAGCAGCCGGAAGCCGCCGGCATTCAGCCGCGCAACCAGGTGGACCAATGCGACCTTGGATGCGTCGCGCGCGCGGTGGAACATGCTCTCGCCGAAGAACGCGCCGCCGAGGCTGACGCCGTAGAGCCCGCCCACCAGCTCGTCTTCTTCATACGCTTCGACCGTGTGGCAGAAGCCGTGCGCGAACAGCGCGCCGTAGAGCTTGCGGATGCGCGCGTTGATCCAGGTGCGGCTGCGTTTGTGGCCGGGCGCCGCGCAGCCGTCGATCACCGCCTCGAAATCGCGGTTGCAGACGACGGTGAACCGGTCCGACCGCACGGTGCGCGCCAGCCGCGCCGGGACGTGGAAACCGTCGAGCGGCACGAGGCCGCGCTGGTCCGGCTCGATCCAGTAGAGCGCCGGGTCGTCGGCGCTCTCCGCCATCGGGAAGATGCCGCAGGCATAGGCCTTCAGCAGCACTTCGGGCGTGATCTCGACCGGGGTGGTCTCGCGGCTTGCCATGGTCCTCGTAAGATCGCCGCGCACGGGTGCGGCCGCAAGCGCCAGCTGGGGTCGCTCGAATGCGGGCGTTCAGCTTAACGGTCCGCTAGGCATGTTCGGTAGAACTGATCGGACTATTGAACACAAAGCGCTACAAAACGCGTTGATCCCGCATGCCCGTGCAAGAGCAGGGCGAGGGGAGGGTGGCATGCAGACGACTGCGCAGAGCAAGCCGCACGTGCTGGTGGTCGAGGACGATCCCGGCGTTGCATCGCTGATGACCGATGCGCTTTCCATTGCCGGCTTCGAGGTCAGCACGGTGGCGGCGGCCGAGGACGCGCTCGGCCTCGCCGTCATGGACATTCCGTTCGACGCGCTGCTGACCGACATCGATCTCGCCGGACCGATCAACGGCTGGGAGCTCGCCGAGACGCTGCGCGAGATGCGGCCGGACCTGCCGGTGATCTACACGTCCGGTCGCGCGCGGGCGACCTCGGCGGTGGTGCCGGATGCGGTCTTCGTCCCGAAGCCTTACAGCCCGTTCGGGATCTGCCGGCTGCTGCAGCAGCTCTGCGCGGCCGCCAAGCGCGATGCGGCCGCAACCCTGGTGCCGGCCGCCACCGACTGGCTCGGCCGCTCGCAGCCGGTGCTGGTGCGCTGACGGCGCGCTATTCTTCCATGCCGCCGCGGGCAAGGAACCGTTCCAGCCAGTGGATGTGATAGCTGCCGTCGATGATTTCCGGATCGCGCACCAGCGCGCGGAACAGCGGCAGCGTGGTCTCGATGCCATCCACGACAAACTCGTCGAGCGCGCGCTTGAGCCGCATCAGGCACTCGGTGCGCGACTTGCCGTGCACGATCAGCTTGCCGAGCAGCGAGTCGTAATACGGCGGGATCGTATAGCCCTGGTACACGGCTGAATCGACCCGCACGCCTAAGCCGCCGGGCGGGTGGTAATGCACGATCTTTCCCGGCGAGGGACGGAAGGACACCGGGTTCTCGGCGTTGATGCGGCACTCGATCGAATGGCCGAGGAAGCGCACATCCTCCTGGGTCAGCGAAAGCCCGGCGCCGTCGGCGACCCGGATCTGCTCCAGGATGAGGTCGATGCCGGTGATCATCTCGGTCACCGGATGCTCGACCTGGATGCGCGTGTTCATCTCGATGAAGTAGAAGTCACCGTCCTCGTAGAGGAACTCCACGGTGCCGACGCCGAGATAGCTGAGCTCGCGCATGGCGCGCGCCACCGTCTCCCCGATCGCGTCGCGCGCCTCGGCGTTGAGGGCAGGGGACGGGCTTTCCTCCCACACCTTCTGGTGCCGGCGCTGCAGCGAGCAGTCGCGCTCGCCGAGATGGATGGCGTTGCCCTTGCCGTCGCCGAGCACCTGGATCTCGATGTGGCGCGGCGTCTGCAGGTACTTTTCCAGGTAGACGGCGTCGTCCCCGAACGCCGCCTTGGCCTCGGCGCGCGCATTGGCGAGCGCGGTGGGCAGTTCCTCGGCGGAGTGCGCCACCTTCATGCCGCGGCCGCCGCCGCCGGCGGCTGCCTTCACCAGCAGCGGGAATCCGATCTCCTCGCCGATCGCGAGCGCCTCCGCGTCCGAGGTCACGCCGCCGTCGGAACCGGGAACCACCGGGATGCCGAGCCGGGCAGCGGTACGCTTGGCTTCGATCTTGTCGCCCATCAGGCGGATGTGCTCGGCCTTCGGACCGATGAAATGGAGTTTGTGCTCTTCGAGGATTTCGGCGAAGCGCGCGTTCTCGGAGAGGAAGCCATAGCCGGGATGCACCGCGTCGGCGCCGGTGATCTCGCAGGCGGCGAGGATCGAGTAGACGTTGAGGTAGCTCTCGCGCGCCGGCGGCGGCCCGATGCATACGCTCTCGTCGGCGAGCCGCACGTGCATCGCATTGGCGTCGGCGGTCGAGTGCACCGCAACGGTGGCGATGCCGAGTTCCTTGCAGGCGCGCAGCACCCGCAGGGCGATCTCGCCGCGGTTGGCGATCAAGATCTTCTCAAACATCGAAGCGCGCGGGGTTGACCGCCATCGTCACTCGATGATCATCAGCGGTTCGCCATATTCGACCGGCTGTCCGTCCTCGACCAGGATCTGAACCACCGTGCCGCCATGCGGCGCCGGGATCTGGTTCATCGTCTTCATAGCCTCGATGATCAGCAGCGTGTCTCCGGCCTTCACGACGCTGCCGATATCCACATACGGCTTGGAGCCCGGCTCGGCGGAGCGGTAGGCGGTGCCCACCATCGGCGACAGCACGACCCCCGGCTGCGCCGCCGGATCAACCGCCACGGCGGCCGCCACCGGCACCGGCGTCGGGATTGCCGCGCTCGGCGCCGCCACGTGGACCGGGGCTCCTTGGCGGGCGACCCGCAGGCGCAAGCCGTTCTGCTCGACTTCGATCTCGGTGAGCCCGGTCTCGTCCAGGAGCTTTGCGAGGTCGCGGATCAGCGCCTGGTCGATCCCGCCTTTCTGAGCCGGCATTGCTTTCCTCTTCAACGCGCGGCCGCCGCGGCTTCGCGGACTGCCGGCAGCAGCAGCGCCGCCGCGCCATCGATCGCCAAGCCATAGCCCTCGATGCCGAAACCGCAGATCACGGCGCGGGCCGCGGCCGAGACGTAGGAATGGTGGCGGAAGCTTTCGCGCGCATGGATGTTGGTGATGTGCACCTCGAAGGTCGGCACGTCGCTCGCGGTCAGGGCGTCGAGGATGGCGACCGAGGTGTGGCTGTAGGCGGCCGGATTGATCACGATCGCCAGCGCCGCCTCGCGTTTCGCCGTGTGGATCGCCTCGACGATCTCGCCTTCGTGGTTCGACTGACGGAATACGATTTCGGCGCCGTGACCCGCCGCCCGCTGGCGGCAGAGCCGCTCGACATCCGCCAAGGTCGCGCGGCCATACTTCTCCGGCTCGCGCATGCCGAGCAGGTTCAAGTTGGGACCGTTGAGCACGTGGATGGTCTTGGCCATCAGGTCGTCAGCACCTCCGGGTCGGTCGCGCTCCCCGACTCAGCTCCGCACGGCCGATTCCGACGGTGCCGGCGTCTTATAGGGAGCCGAGGCTGAAAGGGAAAGCGCCGGACACTCTCACCGGTGGACATGGCAGGCGCCGCCGCCCGGTGCGAGGTCAGGCCCGCTGCAGCCATTCCGCGATGCGCGCCACCGCCTCGCGCATTTCGTCCGCGGACCCGGCGTAGCAGAAGCGGACAAAGTCATGGCCGTGCACCGGATCGAAGTCGACGCCCGGCGTCGCCGCGACATGCGCGCCCTCCAGCATGCGCTTGGCGAAATCGAGGCTGTCGCGGCTGAACCGCGAGATGTCGGCGTACATATAGAAGCCGCCGTCGACCGGCAGGATGCGGTCGAAGCCGGCGGCCGGCAGGCCGTCCAGCAGGATGCGGCGGTTGTCCTCGTAGCCGTGCTTGACCGCCTCCATCTCGGCGCGACCGTCGAACGCCGCCTCGGCGGCCACTTGCGAGAGGGCGGGTACCGAGATCGCGAGATTCTGTTGCAGGCGCTCGATCGGCCGGACCAGCGCCGGCGGCAGCACCATCCAGCCGACCCGCCAGCCGGTCATGCAGAAATACTTGGAAAACGAGTTGATCACGACCGTCTGCTCGGAGAAGCGCGCCGCGGTCTCCGCCGGGAAGGCGTAGTCGAGGCCGTGGTAGATCTCGTCCGAGATGCAGCGGATCCCGGCCGCCTCTGCGGTTTCGATCAGCGCCCGCAGGCTCTCGGCCGGCATCATGGTGCCGGTCGGGTTGGCCGGGCTGGCGAAGATCACGCCCTGCAGCGGCCGCTCGCGATGCGCGGCGAGCAGCGCCTCCGGCGTGAGCGCCCAGCGGCTGTCCTCGCCGGTTTCGATCAGCACCGGCTCGCAATCGAGCGCCGAGAGGATGTGGCGATAGGGCGGGTAGCCAGGTGCCGCCATGGCGACCCGGTCGCCGGGCTCGAACAGCGCCAGGAAGGCCAGGATGAATCCGCCGGACGAGCCGGTGGTCACCACCACCCGCTCGGGATCGATTTCCAATCCGTACTGGTCTGCGTAATGCCGGGCGATGCGATTGCGCAGCGACGGCGTGCCGAGCGCCGCCGTGTAGGCCACCCGCCCGGCCGCAAGCGCCGCCTGCGCGGCCGCGATCGCGGCCGCCGGCGCGGAGGCGACCGGTTGCCCGACCTCCATGTGGATCACGTGCCGCCCGGCCGCCTCCAGGCGTGCGGCCGCCTCCATCACGTCCATCACGATGAAGGCCGGCACATTGCTGCGGGCCGAGGCGACGACCGAATGCACGGCTTCGATTCGCCTGTGCGCGCGCTGGATCTGGCTCATTCCACCTCGTTCGCCCCGCTGGTGCCGCATTCGGCCGCTTCCTAGCTCGAATTCTCTACTCGGAACGGCCTTTTCAAGGCGGCACCGCCGCGTGCAAAGCGGGAGACAGCTTGCAACTCACGGCTTCGTGCGCCGCCGCGGCGGTCG
>DASWSO010000619.1:0-10463 GCA_036402635.1 Xanthobacteraceae bacterium | reverse complement strand
CACGACTGGTCCGGGCCGGGCCTGATTGCGCTTTTGGGAGGCCCCGAATTGCCGAATATCTGCTCTTCAGTCTTCGATAAGTTGTTTGTTCTGGTTCCTGCTCAGGGCAACGTGAGCCTGGTTCAAGCCCGCTATGGCGAGCCCAGCCCCGATGACTGCAAGTGAGTTTCGCATGGATTGCCGCTGGCGCTCCCTAGGGGAATCGAACCCCTGTTTTCGCCGTGAGAGGGCGACGTCCTAGACCGCTAGACGAAGGGAGCGGGCGCAGCGCCCCCGAGATAACGCCGATCATCGGCGCAGGCAAGCCGCCCGCCGCCGTGCTACGATGGCGGGTGCCGGGACCGGGAAGCCGAGCACGGAGGTGCCGCGATGCGCCTGTCGAATCCCGAACTGCCGCTGTTGGCCGTGCTGCCGATCGCGCTGATCGGGCTCGGGCCGCTGCTGCTGCTGCCGATGGTCGGCGCGCTCGGGCTCGCGGTGATCGGGCTGTTGGTCGGGTCCTCCGCCCTGATGGTGCAACTGGAGGAAGACAGCGAGCACGACCGCGAGATCGTCGCGCACGGCTTCGCCTCGGGCGGCGAGCAGGCGGCGCACCGGTCCGAGATGCGGTCGCTATTGCGCGGGCTGCGGCTCGCCAAGCTCGCCAGCGCCGGCTTGATCGCGGCGGGTTTCGGCGGCTTCTGGCTCGGCCACTAAGCCCGGCATTGCCGGGCCTCGACCCGGCAATCGATCAGCAGCCGGAAATTTTTCAAATGGATGTCCGGATCAAGTCCGGGGCCTGACGAAACCCGCACCGCCGCTTACGGCGCGGCGTCGAACGCGATGCGGCCGCGCGGCTGCAGCGTCTGCAGGTCGAAGACGTGAACCTGCGCGCGGCCGGCGACCTCGACGGTCACGATGATGCGGTCCTCACCGATCACGGTCGACACCACCTTGGCGCCGGCCGGCAGGCTCGCCTGCACCTGCGGCGCCGCCGGGCGGCTTCCCTCGTTGCGCGAAACGCGGTAGCCGATCACGGCGAGCACCGCCGCCACCGCGACCCCGGTGAACACCACAGATAGACCCATCAGGCGCCGCACCCGGGTGAGCACGCGCGCGGCTTCCGGGTCCAGCTCTTCATCCGGCGTCGAAGATTTCATGACAGAAGCTTCTCACATCGAGACGGTTACGGTCGGCGCCGACGACAACGGCGCGCGCATCGACCGCGTGCTCGCGTCCCGGCTCGAAGGATTGTCGCGCTCGCGCCTGAAGGCGCTCATCCTCGATGGCCAGGTGGCGAGCGGCGGCCGCACGATCCGTGATCCGAGCGCGCGGGTCAATGCGGGCGACGTCATCTCGGTGACGGTGCCGCCGGCCGAGCCGCCGGAGCCGCAGGCCGAGAATATCCCGCTCACGATCGTGCACGAGGACGCCGATCTGATCGTGATCGACAAGCCGAAGGGGCTGGTGGTGCATCCGGCCGCCGGCAACTGGACCGGCACGCTGGTCAACGCGCTGATCGCGCATTGCGGCGACACCCTCTCGGGCATCGGCGGGGTGCGGCGGCCCGGCATCGTGCACCGGCTCGACAAGGACACCACCGGGCTGATGGTGGTGGCGAAGAACGACCGGGCCCACGCGGCACTCGCCAAGCAGTTCGCCGACCACGGCCGCACCGGCGCGCTCGCGCGCGGCTACCTCGCCTTCGCCTGGGGGGTGCCGGACCGGCCGCGCGGCACCATCGATGCGCCGATCGAGCGGCATCCGCATGCGCGCGACAAGATGGCGATCCGCGCCTCCGGCCGGTTCGCCATCACCCACTGGGAGCTTTCCGAGCGCTACGGCACGCCGGAGCGGCCGGATGTCGCGAGCCTCATCGCCTGCCGGCTGGAGACCGGCCGCACCCACCAGATCCGGGTGCACCTCGCCTCCCTCGGCCATCCGCTGTGCGGCGACGACGTCTACGGCCCCGGCTTCCGGACCAAGGCGGCCCTGCTGCCGCCCCCGGCGCGGGAAGCGCTGACGGCACTCGGGCGGCAGGCGCTGCATGCCTACCTGCTCGGCTTCGAGCATCCGCGCGGCGGCAAGTATCTGGAGTTCCGTTCGGAACTGCCGCCCGACCTCGCCCGTTTACGCCACGTCCTCCGGGGCGACACATAGCTGACACGCCGTTCACGCCGACTCAAAAATTGCCCGATTTTACAAACGGTTGCCCTTCTCATACGTTGCGGCCGGATGTCACAGCGATGTGACGGCTCCGTCTATTTCCTCGCAAGGCCTTTGGCTGTATTTTGCACTGCGTGTGCTTTTTCGCACTGCACCATGGTGCGCCGTCAGCTTACGCAAAGGGGTGGCGCAACCCGCCTGCCGGTCCCGGAGGCACAGACTCTAAGGAGGGCGCTCAATGGCCCGTGCTGCTACGCTGCCGATCCCCTCGGGGGAATCCGGCCTCTCACGATACCTCGACGAAATCCGCCGGTTCCCGATGCTGGAACCGCAGGAAGAATATATGTTGGCGAAGCGCTGGCGCGAGCACGGCGACCGCGACGCCGCGCACCGCCTCGTCACCAGCCATCTGCGCCTGGTCGCCAAGATCGCCATGGGCTACCGCGGCTACGGCCTGCCGATCTCCGAGGTGATCTCGGAGGGCAATGTCGGCCTGATGCAGGCGGTCAAGCGGTTCGAGCCCGAAAAGGGCTTCCGGCTCGCCACTTACGCGATGTGGTGGATCAAGGCGTCGATCCAGGAATACATCCTGCGCTCCTGGTCGCTGGTGAAGATGGGCACCACCGCCAACCAGAAGAAGCTGTTCTTCAACCTGCGCAAGGCCAAGAGCAAGATCTCGGCGCTGGAGGAGGGCGATCTGCGCCCGGACCAGGTCAAGATCATCGCCAAGCGCCTCGGCGTCACCGAGCAGGACGTGGTCGACATGAACCGCCGGCTCGGCGGCGATGTCTCGCTCAATGCGCCGATTCGTGAGGAAGGCGATTCCGGCGAGTGGCAGGACTGGCTGGTGGACGATTCCACAAGCCAGGAATCGCGGCTCGCCGAGTCCGAGGAGATGAATAACCGCCGCAAGGCGCTCGGGCAGGCACTCGACGTGCTCAATGAGCGGGAGCGGCGCATCTTCGAGGCGCGCCGGCTGGCGGACGACCCGATCACGCTGGAAGACCTCGCCTCCGAGTTCGGCGTGTCGCGCGAACGCGTGCGTCAGATCGAGGTGCGCGCCTTCGAGAAGGTGCAGAAGGCCGTGAAGAACCGGCTCGCCGAGATCGAAAGCCCGGCGACCGTGCCGGCGCATTGACCAGCCGGGGTTTACCGCGTTGCGCCGAACGGCGAACCTTTGCGGCCGGACCGCATTGATCCCCGGCCCCTGCCCGGGCCGGAGGATTTTTTCATGAATCGCACGCTCCTGGCCGCCGCCGGCGTCGCCGCCTTCGCATTGGGCGTCGCCGTCGCGCAAGCCGCTCCCACGCTCTCGCACGCGTCGAATTCCGCCAAGGCCTCGGCCGCCGGCAAGCCCGCCGACCTGTCCGCCGTCCGCAAGAAGCGGCGCGCCGTGCGCTCACGCGCCAGACGCGACGGCAAGGGCACCGGCGGCGGCCGCGGGGGCGAGTCCGGCTCGCGCTGATGGGTGGAGGGCCGGTTCGCCCTGCCCTCCCCGCCCATGCGCCGGGAATGCGGGTCGGCCTGTTCGGCGGCTCATTCAACCCCCCGCACGCCGCCCACCGCGCCGTCAGCCTGTTCGCCCTGAAGCGGCTCGGGCTCGACCGGGTGTGGTGGCTGGTCACGCCCGGCAACCCGCTCAAGGATACCCGCGCGCTGCCGCCGCTGGTGCAGCGGCTGGCTGCCGCCGAGGCGGTCGCCGACCATCCGCGCCTGGTGGTGACCGGGCTCGAGGCCGAAATCCGCACCCGCTACACGCTCGACACGCTGCGCTACCTGACCAGCCATTGCCCCGGCGTGCGCTTCGTCTGGGTGATGGGATTGGACAACCTGCGCAATTTTCATCACTGGCGTGGCTGGAAAGCCATCATGGAAACGATGCCGGTGGCGGTGGTCGACCGCGGCGGGATCGGGCTCTCGGCGCTCGCCTCGCCGGCGGCGCAAGCTTTTGCGAAATCGAGGATTCCCGAGCCGTTGGCGCGCCTGCTGCCGGACCAGGAGCCGCCCGCCTGGGTGCTGCTGCACGGGTTTAAATCGCCGTTATCCTCGACCGCGCTGCGCGGCCGCAATTAAGGCCGGCGGATTGAAAGCTGTCACAATCAGTGCCTATCTTAGGAAGACGGCTTGGCGAGAATCGCCACGTCCACAACCACGGAAGGAAAAGGACCCCTGTCCACTCCGATGCTGTCTCAGGCCACCGGGTCTCGGCCTGAACCCGCCTCTGCGGTGCGTCCTGACGCCAAGGAGGCCTTGAACCTGATCCTCGCGCAACTCGAAGACGCCAAGGCCGAGGACACGATCACCATCGATCTGGAAGGCAAAACCACCATCGCGGACTACATGGTGGTGACGTCCGGCCGATCGAACCGCCAAGTCGGCGCCATCGCGGATCGCCTCCTCAAAGCCTTGGCCGAACACGGCGTCTCCGGCGCCCGCGTCGAAGGCATGCCGCACTGCGACTGGGTGCTGATCGACGCCGGCGACGTGATCGTCCACATCTTCCGCCCTGAGGTGCGGGCCTTCTATAATCTCGAGAAGATGTGGGCGGCCGACCTGTCTGGAGAGCGGCGGGTCAGCTAGACGGCTGCGCGCCCCGATCGAGGAGCGGCGATGCGGCTGACCATTGCTGCCGTTGGGCGGCTCAAAGCCGGCCCGGAACGGCAGCTGGCGGAGCGTTATCTCGATCGCGCCGTGAAAACCGGCCGTTCGCTCGGATTCCGCGGCGTCTCCGTGGTCGAGATCGACGAAAGCCGCAGCGGCGCGCCCGAGCGCCGCATGCTGGAAGAATCCATCGCCATCGCCAACCTGCTGCCCGAACGCGCGCTGGTCGTGCTGCTGGACGAGCGCGGCGAGAGCCTCTCCAGCCGGCGCTTCGCCGAGCAGCTGGGAACCTGGCGTGACGGCGGCCGCGACGATGCCGTGTTCATTATCGGCGGCCCCGACGGGCTCGCCCCCAGCCTGCGCGAGCAGGCGAGCCTCACGCTTGGCTTCGGCGCGTTCACCTGGCCCCACCAGCTGGTCCGGATCATGCTGCTGGAGCAGCTTTATCGGGCCATCACCATTCTGAGCGGCCACCCGTATCACCGCGACTGACGCCGTGAGCCCACACTCAGATTGCGCCGTCCCGGCCCAGCGATCCCCGCTTTCGCCACGATTCGGCAGATTTTCTGCCCCGGGGTTGCCGCAACCCGCTGCTTAACTCGGCTTTCACCATCTGGGTGGCTAGATTCTCTCGCATGTCTCTCGGTGCGCCGCTTGCACGAATACCGGGCCGGGCTCTCGCTCTGGCCGGTCTCGCCGCCATGGGCTATGCGCTTCCCGCAATCGCGCAGCAGCCGCTCCGGATCACGCCGCAAGCGGCCGAGCAACCCGCGAGCCCGACCGATAAAGCCGCCCGTGAGCGTGAGCTCGACCGCGTCCGCGCCGAGCAGCGCAAGGCGGCCGAGACCGAGGCCAAGCTCGCCGCCGAGATCACCGCGCTCGGCCAGGATCGCCGCCAGCTCACCCGCAGCCTGATCGAGACCGCCGGTCGCCTGCAGGAGACCGAGGGCCGCGTCGCCTCGGTGGAAGCGCGGCTGAAGGAGCTCGACGGCAAGGAAACCGGCATCCGCACGGCCCTGGACGCGCGTCGCGGCACCATCGCCGAGTTGCTCGCGGCGCTGCAGCGGATCGGACGGCGGCCGCCACCCGCCATGCTGGTGAAGCCCGAGGACGCGCTCGAAGCGGTGCGCAGCGCCATCATGCTGGGCGCGGTCGTGCCGGAAATGCGTGCCGAGGCGGAAATCCTTTCCCGCAATCTCGCCGACCTCGTCCGCATCCGCGGCGAGAGCGCGGCCGAGCGGGAAACCCTCGCGGCCGAGTTGGCGCGCTTCGCCGACGAGCGGCAGCGCATGGCGCTGCTGGTCGAGGAGCGGCAGAAGCGGCAGACCGAGGCCGAGAAAGCGCTCGACGGAGAACGGGTGCGGGCGCGCGAGCTGGCGCGCCAGGCCGAGACCTTGAAGGATTTGGTTGCCAAGCTGGAGCAGGACGCGCTGGTCACCGGACGTGCGGTTCCGACGCTGCCGGGCGATCGCCGTCCCGAGACCCTGCGGCTGTCGCCTGCGATCGCGTTCGCGGCCGCCAAGGGCGCGCTGCCGCTGCCGGTCAAAGGCGTGAAGGTGCGCGACTTCGGCAGCACCGACAGCGCCGGCGGCATCGAGAAAGGTTTGTCGGTTGCCGCACGTTCAGGCGCGCAGGTGACCGCGCCGTGCGACGGCTCCGTGGTTTATGCCGGACCGTTCCGATCCTACGGACAACTCTTGATCCTCAATGCCGGTGGCGGCTATCATGTGCTGCTTGCCGGCATGGAGCGAATCTCCGTCGACCTCGGCCAGTTCGTGCTCACGGGCGAACCTGTCGCCGTCATGGGCAATGAGCCGAAGCTGGCCGCGGCCGCAGCCACTGGTGCAAGCCAGCCGATCCTCTACATAGAGTTCCGCAAGGATGGGACTCCGATTGACCCGGGCCCATGGTGGGCCGCAAACCACAGCGAAAAGGTCCGCGGATGATGCGCAAGACTTCCCTGGTTGTTCTCGGCGCGGCGGCAGGCGCGGCCTTGACGATGTATGCGACGCAGCCCCGTTCGATGCTGGGCGCGACCGCAAAAGCGGCCCCCGCCGACACCTACCGGCAGCTCAACCTGTTCGGCGACGTGTTCGAGCGCGTCCGCGCCGACTACGTCGAGAAGCCGGACGACAGCAAGCTGGTCGAATCCGCCATCAACGGAATGCTCAACGGGCTCGATCCGCATTCCAGCTACATGGATTCCAAGAGCTTCAAGGACATGCAGATCCAGACCCGCGGCGAGTTCGGCGGGCTCGGGATCGAGGTCACGATGGAAGACGGCCTGGTCAAGGTGGTGGCGCCGATCGACGAGACCCCGGCCGCCAAGGCCGGCGTGATGGCGAACGACATCATCACCCACCTCGACGACGATCCGGTGCAGGGCCTCACCCTGAACCAGGCGGTCGAGAAGATGCGCGGCCCGGTCAACACCAAGATCCGCCTCAAGATCATGCGCAAGGGCGGCGACAAGGCGGTCGACATCGTGATCGTGCGCGACATCATCCGCGTGCGGTCGGTGCGCTCGCGCACCGAGGACGACATCGGCTACATCCGCATCACTCAGTTCAACGAGCAGACCAACGAGAACCTGAAGAAGGCGATCACCGACATCACCGCCCAGATCCCGGCCGACAAGCTGAAGGGCTACGTGGTCGACATGCGCAACAATCCGGGTGGCCTGCTCGACCAGGCGATCTCGGTGTCGGATGCGTTCCTGGAGAAGGGCGAGATCGTCTCCACCCGCGGCCGCAATGCCGAGGAGACGCAGCGGTTCAACTCGCGCCCGGGCGACATCACCAAGAACAAGCCGGTGATCGTGCTGATCAACGGCGGCTCGGCGTCGGCCTCGGAGATCGTCGCCGGCGCGCTGCAGGACCACAAGCGTGCCACCGTCATCGGCACCCGCTCGTTCGGCAAGGGCTCGGTGCAGACCATCATCCCGCTCGGCTCCGGCAACGGCGCGCTGCGGCTCACCACGGCGCGTTACTTCACGCCGGCGGGCCGCTCGATCCAGGCCAAGGGCATTGTCCCGGACATCGAGGTGCTGCAGGAGGTTCCGGAGGAACTGAAGGCGCGCACCGAGACCAAGGGCGAGGCTTCGCTCCGCGGCCACCTGAAGGCCGAGGGCGACGAGCAGACCGGCTCGCAGTCCTACGTGCCGCCGGACCCGAAGGACGACAAGGCGCTGAAGACCGCCTACGACCTGCTGCGCGGCGTGCAGCAGAACTCGGCCTTCCCGCCGAACCCGAAGGCGATCCCGAACTGATCGCTTAGACCACCAATACTGCGCGAGGGGACTCGAACGGGGCGGTGCAAACCGCCCCGTTTCGATTCCGGCCGCCGCCGACGGACGCGATTCGCCCGTGGTAGACTGACGCAATTGATTCGAGGGCGGACGGCCGGTGGACGACGATCTCAACGCGCCGCTCGGGCTCGCGCCGACCAAGGCGCGGCGTCGCACGCTGCCGCGGGCGGTGCCGATCGCGATCGCCGGGCTGCTTGGCGCGGCGCTGCTCGGCTTCGCCGGCTGGGGGATCTTCACCGAGGACCCGCTCGGCGGCGAGCCCGCCGTCATCGTCTCGCTGCAGAGCAAGCCGGCAAAGCCGAATACCGCCAGCGACGCCGCAGCGGCCGGCGCGCCGACGTCGTCGGGACCCGCCGCACCGGCGGGGCCAGCCGCTGCGGAACCGAATGCCAACCCCGTGGCTGCCGCTCCCAAACCCGAGACCAAGACGGTCACCATCATCGACGGCGTCAGCGGCCGGCGCGAACAGGTCACCATCTCCGCCGGTGCCGAGACCAAGAACGCGCCTGGCGATCCGCGACTGCTGGAAAGCTCGCGCCACGGCAATATCCCGAAAGTGGCGACCGACGGCGCACGTGCGGCCGACGTCTATGCCAGCCCGCAAGCGAAAACCGCACGCGGCAGCGGTCCGCGCGTCGTCATCGTGCTCGGCCGGCTCGGCACCAGCGCCAATCTGACCGCGGAGGCGCTGGCGAAGCTGCCATCCACCGTGACGCTGGCTTTCACGCCCTACAGCACCGATCTCGACCGCTGGGTCGGACGGGCGCGCAGCGAAGGCCGCGAGGTGCTGCTGCAGGTTCCGATGGAGCCGTTCGACTATCCGGACAACGATCCCGGCCCGCAGGCGCTGCTGATCGCGTCGCCGCCCGAACAGAACGTCGACCGGCTGCAATGGGCGATGAGCCGCACGCAAGGTTATGTCGGGCTGAGCAACTACATGGGGGCGCGCTTCGTCACCAACGAAGGCGCGATGACGCCGGTGCTGCGCGAGGCCGGCAAGCGCGGGCTGGTCTATTTCGACGACGGCAGTTCGGCCCGCAGCCTGACGGCACAACTCGCGGCCGCGCACAATGTGGCGCTGGTCAAGGCCGACCTCGTGCTCGACGCGACGCCGAGCCCTGCCGAGATCGACAACGCGCTGAACCGGCTGGAGGCGCTGGCACGCGAGCGCGGCATCGCGGTCGGCTCCGCCACCGCACTGCCGGTCTCGATCGACCGGATCGTGCGCTGGTCGAAGGCTGCGGCCGGGCGTGGGGTGACGATCGTGCCGCTCACGGTCGCGGCCAGCAAACCGAAGCAGAGCTGA
This sequence comes from Xanthobacteraceae bacterium, assembly GCA_036402635.1. Lineage (GTDB taxonomy): Bacteria > Pseudomonadota > Alphaproteobacteria > Rhizobiales > Xanthobacteraceae > DASWSO01. The sequence continues at coordinate 1,104 of DASWSO010000619.1, read as the reverse complement.
CGCTGGCGGCCGCGAGCCGCAAAGGCTCACACGACACCCTCTTCGTCATGGCCGGGCTTGTCCCGGCCATCCACGTCTTCCTTTCTCTCTGCAAAACGAGACCTGGATGCCCGCCGACACGCGCGGAATCACAATCTCCGGCTTTCCTCGATTTCGCTTGCCGCAGCAGGTATGGACTTGACCATGACCCGCTTCGAAGACCTGCCGTATCGTCCTTGCGTCGCGCTCGCGGTGTTCAACCGCGACGGCCGCGTGTTCATCGGACGCCGCATCAACGGCCCCGAGCATGTCGATGCGACCCACGACTGGCAGATGCCGCAGGGCGGCCTCGATCCCGGCGAGGACACGTGCGCGTGCGGCCTGCGCGAGCTCTATGAGGAAACCAACATCCGTTCGGTCGAGCACCTCGCCACCATCGATGACTGGCTGACCTACGACATCCCGCGCGAGCTGGTCGGACACGCCTGGAAAGGCCGCTACCGCGGGCAGATGCAGAAATGGTTCGCGCTGCGCTTCACCGGCAGGGACGACGAGATCGACGTCGCGCATCCAGGCGGCGGCAAGCACAAGCCGGAATTCGTCGAATGGCGATGGGAAGCGCTCGCCCGCACGCCCGAGCTGGTGGTGCCGTTCAAGCGGCCGGTCTACCAACGCGTGGCGCAGGAGTTCTCCCGCTTCGCCAAGCCGGCGTGAACCGCTCCGTCATGGCCGGCTTGTCCCGGCCATCCACGTCTTTGTTGCCGCGGATCAAGTAAGCCGTGGATGCCCGGCGCAAGGCCGGCATGACGGTAGAGTACCAGGCTGCATGTCCATGACCCTCCCCTACCGTCAGAATGTCGGCATCGCGTTGTTCAACGCTGCCGGCTGCGTGCTGATCGCGCGGCGGCTGCGCACCGACGGGCCGGAGATCATCATGCCGGGCCATGAATGGCAGATGCCGCAGGGCGGCATCGACCCGGGCGAGAACCCGCGGCCGGCAGCGCTGCGCGAGCTCTACGAGGAGACCGGCGTCACCAGCGTGGAGTATCTCGGCGAAACGCCGGATTGGCTCACTTACGACTTCCCGCCCTATGACGGCTCGTCGCACCGACTCGTTGTCTTTCG
>DASWSO010000618.1:0-4506 GCA_036402635.1 Xanthobacteraceae bacterium | reverse complement strand
TCCTGGCGGGCGAACCACACCGCGGTGCCGGAGCCGGCGCGCTCGCCGCGCCACCAGCCGTTCAGCATCGGGCCGCCCGAGAGCACGATCGCCGGGATGTTCACGGTGGCGGCCGCCATGATGCAGGCCGGCGTGGTCTTGTCGCAGCCGGTGGTGAGCACGACGCCGTCGAGCGGATAGCCGTACAGCACCTCGACCAGGCCGAGATAGGCGAGGTTGCGGTCGAGCGACGCGGTCGGCCGCTTGCCGGTTTCCTGGATCGGATGCACCGGGAACTCGAACGCGATGCCGCCGGCCGCGCGGATGCCTTCGCGCACGCGGTGCGCCAGCTCGATGTGATGGCGGTTGCAGGGCGAGAGGTCGGAGCCGGTTTGCGCGATGCCGATGATCGGCTTGCCGGAGGTCAGCTCTTCCAGCGTCAGGCCGTAGTTGAGGTAGCGCTCGAGGTAGAGCGCCGTCATGCCGGGATTTTCCGGATTGTCGAACCACAGCTGCGAGCGGAACGTCTTGCCCTTCGGGTGCGCGGTCTCCTGCCCGTTGCCGGGCTTCCCCCCGTTCGTCTTCGCCATTGTGGTTGCTCCTGCTGGAATGCGGACGATTGGGCGGCAGTGTGCGGCCGCAACGGTCGCGCGGCAACCACTCTCTCCCGTCTCACCCTGAGGAGAAGGCGGCTTAAGCCTGCACCTGCTCGGCCTTTTGCGCCGACACATGGTCGGGCGGGATGAACAGCAGCTTGTCGATGCGGTTGCCGTCCATGTCGATCACCTCGACCCGCCAGCCATCGACCTCGAAGCTCTCGCCCTCCTCGGGGATGCGCGCGAGCTTTTCCAGCGCGAGCCCGGCGGCGGTGTGGAAGTCGCCGTTGTGCTCGGAGCGCAAGCCGAGCGTCTCGGTGACTTCGTCGATCGAGGCGCGGCCGTCCACCAGCCAGGTGCCGTCCTCGCGCTTCACCAGTTCCTGCGGCGTGTCGCGATGCTCCTCCGGCAGTTCGCCGGCGATCGATTCCATCAGGTCGGTGAGCGTCACCAAGCCGAGGAAGTCGCCGTATTCGTCGATCACGAAGGCGACGTGCAGCGGCACGGTGCGGAAGATCTGCAGCATGCGCAGCGCCGGCATCGTCTCCGGCACGTGCGTCGGTTCGAGCAGGTGCTTCTCGATCTGGATGCCGCGCCCTTCCATCAGGTCGGCCAACAGGTCCTTCTTCTGCACCACGCCGAGCGGATGGCTCATGTCGCCGTCGCGCGCCACCACGATGCGCGAATAGGGGCACTCGGCGATGTCGCGCGCGATCGTCTCCGGCTCGTCGTCGAGATCGACCCAATAGACATCCGGCCGCGGCGTCATGATCGAGGCGACCGAGCGGTCGGCGAGCTTGAGCACGCCGTGGATCATCTCCTCCTCGACCTCGTCGATCACGCCGGCCTGGGTGCCCTCGGCAATCGCGAACTTCACCTCTTCCTCGGTGACGTCGACGCCCGCGCGGTCGCGCACGCCCATGACCGCCAGGATGGCGGCGGTGGAGCGCTCGAACAGCCACACGAACGGGCGGCCGAGCATGGCGACGAATTCCAGCGGGCGCGCCACCCGGGCGGCAATCGGCTCCGGGTTGGAGAGCGCGGTGCGCTTCGGCACCAGCTCGCCGACGATCACCGACAGCGCCGTGATGAAGAACACCACCACCAAGAACGCGACGCGCTCGCCGTACGGATGGATCAGGGGGATCTGGTCGAGCACCGGCCCGAGCCGCATTCCCAGCGTGGCGCCGCCGAACGCACCCGACAGGGTGCCGATCAGCGTGATGCCGACCTGCACGGAGGAGAGGAAGCGACCGGGGTCCTCAGCCAACGCGAGCGCCCGCGCGGCTCCGCGATCACCCGATTCGGCCATCTGCTGCAGGCGGATGCGCCGCGACGACACGACCGCCATCTCGGCCAGCGCGAAGAATCCGTTGAGAAAAACGAGCCCGACGACGATCGCGAGCTCGAGCCACATGTCCATAATGACCCAACATACAAGGCCGCGCGCAGCCTGCAAATCCCGTCCGGGCAAAACCCGCTAAATTACTGCTAAGCCACACGTTTCCACGCCCGAGCGGAGAGTCGGGAAGGGTACCGAGCGGCGCGGGCTTGTGCGCGCTCGCGCGGCCGCTTTACCTTGCAACCGATTTGCAGGCGGGATTGATCCCCGATTACGGGGGCATCGCACACTGCCGGGGAGGATACCATGCTGCAGACCGTCGCGGCGTTCGACCGCATCGGCGAGGAGAACGCGTTCGCCGTGCTGGCGCGGGCGACCGAGCTCGCGTCGCAGGGCCGCGACATCATCAACCTCGGCATCGGTCAGCCGGATTTCCGCACCCCCGACCACATCGTCGAAGCGGCCGTGAAGGCGCTGCGCGACGGCCATCACGGCTATACGCCGGCAACCGGCATCCTGCCGCTGCGCGAGGCGGTGGCGGCCGACCTGCACAAGCGTTTCGGCGTCACCGTCTCTCCCGGCGAGGTGATGATCATGCCGGGCGGCAAGCCGACCATGTTCATGTCGATCCTGATGTTCGGCGCGCCCGGCGTCGATATCCTCTATCCCGACCCCGGATTCCCGATCTACCGCTCGATGATCGAGTTCACCGGCGCCCGCCCGGTGCCGGTGCCGATTCGCGAGGAGAATCAGTTTGCGTTCTCGGCCGAAGAGACGCTCAGGCTGATCACGCCGCAGACGCGGCTCCTGATCCTCAACTCGCCCGCCAACCCGACCGGCGGCGTCACGCCGAAGGCGGAGGTCGACAAGCTGGTGGCCGGGCTGGAGCGGCACCCGCAGGTCGCCGTGATGTCGGACGAGATCTACGACCACATGGTCTACGACGGCGAGAGCCACGTCTGCCTGCTGACCTATCCGTCGATCCGCGACCGGCTGATCCTGCTCAACGGCTGGTCCAAGACGTATGCGATGACCGGCTGGCGGCTCGGCTATGCGGTGTGGCCCGGCAAGCTCTACGATTACGCCCGCAAGCTCGCCGTCAATCTGCACTCCTGCGTCAACGCGGCCTCGCAATATGCCGGGATCGCGGCGCTCACCGGGCCGCAGGACGCCGCCGACCGCATGGTGGAGGAGTTCGACCGCCGCCGCGCCGTGGTGGTGGAGGGGCTCAACGCGCTGCCGGGGATTTCCTGCGCGACCCCGAAGGGCGCGTTCTACGCCTTCCCCAACATCAAGCGCACCGGCTGGAAGGCGAAGCCGCTCGCCTCCGCGCTTCTCGACGATTCCGGCGTGGCGGTGATCGGCGGCCCCGACTTCGGCGTGCTGGCGGAAGGCTATCTGCGCCTCTCCTACGCCAACTCGACCGAAAATATCCGCCGCGCGCTCGACCGCATGGGCGAGTTTTTGGCGAGCCGCAAGGCGGCCTGACCACTCAACTCCGGTCAGGCCGGCCTCGTCCCGGCCATTCCGGCGTCGACCGATGGAGGTCCCGAATGGGCGACCTGATCCTCACCACCTTCGATTGGGTTCCCAAGCTGCCGCGGGGCTTTGTGCGTGACCTCCGTGTGCGTTGGGCATTGGAAGAGGCCGGGTTGCCCTATCGCGTCGAGGGCGTGCCATTTCGCCCTCGGGATGCCGCGCATTTCGCGCACCAGCCGTTCGGCCAAGTGCCTTGGTTGACCGATGGAGACACCTCGATCTTCGAGAGCGGCGCGATCATGCTGCATCTGGGCGAGCGCAGCGACGTGCTGATGCCTGCCGACCCGCGCGGCCGCAGCGAGGTTTTGAACTGGCTGTTCGCCGCGCTCAATTCGGTCGAGATGGCGAGCCTGCCCTGGTCGCTGTTGCAGTTCACCGGTGAGACCGGCGATACGCCCGCGTGGAGGTTTTTGGACGGGTTCCTCAAGGAGTCCCGGCTCAAGCACCTGGAGCCGGTCCTGGCAGGGCGCGAATGGCTGGCCGGGAGCTTCTCGGTCGCCGACATCCTGATGGCGGATGTGCTGCGCCTGGTCGATCGGTTCGACGGACTGGCGCAATATCCCGCCTGCCGTGACTATGTTGCGCGCGCTACGGCCCGCCCGGCTTTCGTGAAGGCGCACGCAGACCAGATGGCGCATTTTGCTGCGGCAGACTGAGCAGCACCGGCGCCAAAAGCTGCCCGCCGTCTATTCTCCGTAGACAAGAAGACGTGGATGGCCGGGACAAGCCCGGCCATGACGTGGAGAGGTCTGTCGTATTACGCCGCGTGCTGGCGTGGGCGGATGGCTTTGAGCGTCGGCCCGATCGTGCGGCGGCGTTGCATCAGGTCGAAATCGCTCTGCAGCGAAAGGAAAAATCCCTCGGAGAGTCCGAAGTAGCGGGCGAGCCGCAGGTCGGTGTCGGCCGTGATCGCCCGCTTGCCCAGAACGATTTCGTTGATCCGGCGCGGCGGCACTCCGATCGCTCGCGCCAGCGCCGTCTGGCTCAACGCCATCGGCTTGAGAAACTCCTCCATCAGGATTTCCCCGGGATGCGGGTTGGGAAGAATCT
>DASWSO010000617.1:0-1768 GCA_036402635.1 Xanthobacteraceae bacterium | reverse complement strand
TTCCAGCAGGTCGCCGGCTTCGAGTGCCGCCCGGTTTCGGGCGAGCTCACCTACGGACTGGAACGGCTGGCGATGTACGTGCAGGGGGTCGACCGCGTCTACGACCTCAACTTCAACGGCCGCGAGGACGAGCGCAAGGTCACCTACGGCGACGTCTTCCTGCAGGCCGAGCAGGAATATTCCCGGCACAATTTCGAGTTCTCCGACGTCGACATGCTGTTCGAGCAGTTCCGGATGGCGGAGACCGCCTGCCGCCGCTACCTCGAAGCCGGCTGGATCACGGACGAGCAGGGCCGGCGCAAGCACGTGCTGGCGCTGCCGGCCTACGACCAGTGCATCAAGGCCAGCCACGTCTTCAACCTGCTGGACGCGCGCGGCGTGATCTCGGTCACCGAGCGGCAGAGCTACATTCTTCGGGTGCGCGAGCTCGCCAAAGCCTGCGGCGCGGCGTGGCTCGCGACCGAAGCCGGCGGCCTCTCCTGGGAGCAGACGGGCACCGGCGCCGGCCGTTAACCGCTCAGCGAACCTCGATCACGCGCGCGCCGGCAGCCAGCGCGCCCGCGATGTCGCCGAGCATGCTCGTCGGGGGGCGCCTGCAAGGCCGGAAAAGATGACATGGGCTGCTTGGGCCGCTACCAACGCCGCGCAAACCAGAGCCCGCCATGCCCGACCTGCTGCTTGAACTCTTTTCCGAGGAAATCCCGGCGCGCATGCAGGCGCGCGCGGCCGAAGACCTGCAGAAGCTGGTCACCGGCCGTCTGGTGGATGCCGGGCTGACCTACGAGGGCGCGCGCGCATTCGCGACGCCACGGCGGCTCGCTCTGTGGGTTCAGGGGCTCCCGGTCCGGCAGCCAGACGTGCGCGAGGAGAAGCGCGGGCCGCGCGTCGGCGCTCCCGACAATGCCGTACAGGGATTCCTGCGCAGCGCCGGCCTCGCCTCGCTGGATCAGGCGCGGATCGAGAAGGATGCCAAAAAGGGCGAGTTCTACGTCGCCGTGATCGAGAAGCCCGGCCGCGCCGCGATCGAGGTCATTGCCGACCTCGTGCCGGAGGTGGTGCGCGGCTTCCCGTGGCCGAAATCGATGCGGTGGGGTAACGGCACCCTGACCTGGGTGCGGCCGCTGCATGCCATTGTCGCGATGTTCGGGCCGGAGACCGAGGAGCCCGAGGTGGTGCCGGTCACGGTCGACGGCATCGCGGCCGGCGACACCACTTTCGGCCACCGCTTCATGGCGCCGGAGCCGATCCGGGTGCGGCGGCTCGACGACTACGTCGCCAAGCTGCGCGCCGCCAAGGTGATCGTGGACCCGGCCCGAAGAGCCGCCGAAATACGCGAAGAAGCCAAGAACCTCGGCTTCGCCCAAGGGCTCACCCTGGTCGAGGACGACGCGCTTTTGGCCGAGGTGGCCGGCCTGGTGGAGTGGCCTGTTGTGCTGATGGGCTCGTTCGACGAGAGTTTCCTGGCGATGCCGCCGGAGGTGATCCGCACCACCATCCGCAACAACCAGAAATGCTTCGTGTTGACGCGGTCTGCAGTGGCCTCGCCCTTCGAGACGCCGCCTACGGCGGCTTCTCAGGCTGACGGGAAACACTGCCCGAGCGCGCAGGCCGCGAGCCCTCATCCTGAGGAGGCGCGTAGCGCCGTCTCGAAGGACGAGAGCGGGCACGCTGATCCTGGCCAACTGGCGCCCAAGTTCATCCTGGTCGCCAATATCGAGGCGGCGGACGGCGGCGCCGCCATCGTCGCCGGCAACGAGCGGGTGATCCG
>DASWSO010000616.1:0-2477 GCA_036402635.1 Xanthobacteraceae bacterium | reverse complement strand
CGACACACGCGGATCGAAGCGCAGCAGCGTGTAGTCGGGCCCCATCGCGTCGTACAGCGAGCGGCCGTCGTCCAGCCAGATGTGCGGCGTGCGGCAGCCGGGCACGGTGGACGGGGTGAACTGGTCCATGGAGTACGCCGGCGGCGCTTCGCCGTCATAGGCGATCAGGGGCGAGCGATCGTAGAAGGTGCCGAAGTTGAGCCCGCCGCAGCAGTACTGCTTGACGTTGAGGTCGTACAGCGCCTTGCCCGCTGCCGCGCGCGCCGCCGCGCCGGCCGCGCCCGGCTCTTCGATTCCCGCGGGCACGCCCTCGCGTTCCTTCTGCAGCGCGATGGCGTGGTTCATGGCGAACTTCGACACCTGCTCGGTGATCGGCTGCCGCTCCGCCTCGTACGCGCCGAGCGCTTCCTCCGTGGCCCAGCCCTTCAGGCGAGCGGCGAGCACCCAGGACAGGTTCATCGCATCGGCGATGCCGGCGTTCATGCCGTAGCCCGCCATCGGAATCCAGAGATGCGAGGCGTCGCCGCAGATGAAGACACGCCGGTCGCGGAACTTGTCGGCCACCAGCCGGCGGCCGACCCAGTCTTCCCTGGAGATCACCTCGTAGCGGAAGTCCGCTCCCACACCGAGGATCGTGCGGATCGCCCAGTCGCGGTCGACCGATTCGAAGTCGGTCTCGTCGGCGCGCAGGTAGTTGTGCAGCAGGAAAGTCTCGCGGCCGTCGATGGCATACACGTTGCCGGCGCGGCGGGGATTCAGCGAGAAGGTGGCCCAGGCGGGCGGGTTCTTCGCGCGTTGCAGCAAGTCCGGGGCGCGAAAGAAGGTCGACTGCACGCGGCCGACCACATCGGTGCCGGAGAGCTTGGCGCCGATCTTCTTGCGCACGTTCGAGCGGCCACCGTCGCAGCCGATCAGGTAGTCGCAGCGCACCTGCAGTTCTTCATCCGTGTCGAGGTTGACGCCGCTGGCAGTGACGCCGTCGGCGTCCTGCGTGAAGTCGTCGATCCGCGTGCGGTTCAGGAGGCGGATGCCCGGCATGGCTTCCGCGTGCGCGAACAGCACCGGCTCCAGGTAGATCTGGTTGATGCGGTGCGGCGGCTCGGGCGTCGGCCACCAGGTATCGGGACCCCCGGTGGCGGTGTAGCGGTCCTGCCGCGAGGGGATCGGAATGCGCGACAGCTCCTCGCCGGTGAAGGTGGTGCGGTAGGCGACGTCGTTCGGATAGTCGGGGGGCAGACCGGTATCGCGCAGCGCCTTGGCCACGCCGAGCCGGCGGAAGATCTCCATCGAGCGCGCGGAGACATGGTTGCACTTGACGTTGGGCGGCTCGCCCCGGTGCCGGGTCTCCGCGACGAGCACTTCGATGCCGCGTTGCGCCAGGTCCATCGCCAGCGTGAGTCCGACGGGGCCGGCGCCGACGATCAGCACCTGCGCCTGCAGGGTCCGGGTCATGCGTACTCCAATCTCTCGAGGGAAAGCTTGATTAAAGACAAGGACGGCACGCGGCGACAATGAATCTTCCATGGCGATCCATAAAAAACCCTTATCCATGCGCGCGCTGCCCTCGGTGCGGCAGCTGCGCGCGTTTGCCGCCGTGTACCACGCAGGCCAGGTTTCAGCCGCGGCGGAGCAGCTTGCCTTGACCCAGCCGGCGGTCACGGTGCTGCTGCGCGAGCTGGAAGGCAAGCTCGGCGTCAAGCTGTTCGACCGCAGCAGCCGCAGCCTGCGCCGCACCGAGGCGGCCATCGAGGCGATCGCCTATGCGGAGCGCGTGTTGGGCGAGCTCGAGGCGATGGGGCGCAGCATGGGCGAGCTTGCCGGCGCAGGCCGCGGCCGGGTGCGCATCGTCGCCACGTCGACGGTGGCGCAGACCTTGCTGCCCGCGGCGCTCGCCGCCTTCCTGCAGCGCCACCCGGACGTGAAGGTGGAGATCGAAGACGTTGCGCCGACGGAGTTCGTCGAGACCTTGCTGACGGAGCGGGTCGACCTCGGCGTCGGCACGCTCGAAGCGGCGGTGCCGGGATTGCGGGAGCGCGTGTTCCTCGAAGACGCGCTGGCCGCAGTGGCGCCAGCCAGCGCCGACTTTCCCGCGGGCAAGCCAATCACATGGAAACAGCTTGCCGCGCTGCCGCTCGTGACGGTGAAGCCCGGCTATGGCGTGCGCCGCCGCATCGATGCCGCCGCCGAGAGCGCGGGCGTGCAGCTGCGGATCGTGCACGAGGTGGCCTTGCTCACCACCGCCGTGGCCATGGCAGCGAGCGGGCTCGGTGTGGCGGTGGTGCCGGCTTCGCTTCTCGGCGGATCGCCCGCCGACGGCCTGGTGGCCCGCAAACTCACGCGGCCGGCCGTGCCGCGCAACGTGGCCGTGATCCACAAGCAGGAGCGGTCGCTGTCACCCGCGGCAAACGCGTTTGCCGAGATGTTGACCGGCACTTACGGGTTGGTGCGAGCGACCCAGTAGGTCGCGCCTTCCGGGC
>DASWSO010000615.1:0-3092 GCA_036402635.1 Xanthobacteraceae bacterium | reverse complement strand
GAGCCGGATACTGGTCGGGATACCGGCGCAACGTCGCGGCCAGCGGAAACATCCAGGTCCAAGTGCCGCCGTTGTCGCTGCCGTTCGTGGATTCGGTTCGCCATTTCTTCCCGGCGACCAACTTCGTGCCGGCGACTGGCGTGAAGGTCGGCGTGATCGACACCGGCTGCGGGCCGCATACCGACTTCAACGTCGTGCATGGCCGCAACACCGTCACCGGCGAGGCGCGCTCCGATTATCAGGACGGGCATTACCACGGCACCCATGTGGCCGGGCTGATCGGAGCCAGGGCTTCCGCCACCTCCAACAGCGCCGACGGCGTCGCCCCATGGGTGCCGCTGGTATCCTACCGGGTCTTCGGCGCCGGCCAGCCCGGCGCCAGCAACTACGCCATCCTGAAGGCGATGATCGACGCCGCCGACGAAGGCTGCGACATCATCAATCTCAGCCTCGGCGGCGGGCCGCATAACGACATCGTCGAGGAAGCCATTGTCGACGCGCGCCACCAGGGCATGCTTGTCGTCATTGCGGCCGGCAACAACTACCGCAGCGCGGTGAGCTATCCGGCCGCCTATCCGGGCGCGACGGCGGTCTCGGCGCTGGGTTACGAGGGGACCTATCCGGCAGGTTCCGGTGAGGAGTTGCAGGCGGTGCGGCCGCCTTCGTCCACCCAGGGCGCGATGGAGTTCATCGCCCACTTCTCCAACGTGGGTGCGCAAGTCGCCGTCACCGCTCCGGGGGTCGGCGCGATCTCGACGCTGCCGAACAATCGGTTCGGCGTCCTGAGCGGCACCTCGATGGCGGCGCCGGTGATCGCCGGCGCGGCGGCCTGCCTGTTGTCGCAAAACACCGCCATCCACGGTATGACTCGGAACCGCGCGCGGTCGGATACGATTGCCCAATTGCTGCAGACGAATTGCAGGCAGAGGGGATTTGGGCTCTTTTTTGAGGGATACGGCTTGCCGCAATCCCCGATGGTATAGCGATGCGGTATGTCCTGTTTCACCGCGGCGACCAGCCCGGAGCCGCCGATCTCGATATGATTTCCGGCGCATCGGGCGTGCAGGTCATCGACCGGGAGCTCGGCCGCGCCATGCTGGTGGAGGCTGAGCAGAGTGCCGTCGATGCCTTGCGGCGGCGGCTGTCCTCCAAGTGGATGATCTCGCCGGAGAGCTTCCTGCCCGGACCCGATCTGCCCTGACCGGGCGGAACGGTCGCGCGGCCGGCCCTGCGCTTAAGGATGCGAACGGGGCGGCGGGCGGCGGCGCGGCCGGATGGCGGCAGAGCGATGCGGGCGTGCGGTTTGCCGGCGCGGAACTCCTCCCGACCAATGAGACGATGCGCTTTTCCGTCCGGACGAACCCATATTCTTCCGGTTGGTCGGACGGTGTTCTGGGATGCGCGGCGGCGCATTATAGGAATTGTTTCGCGTGAAACAGCGCGCTGCGCCTGCAGAATGCAGGTCCGCGGCCCTGGTGCGCCGTGCCGACCGGCCCGACAGGCGGCCGAAGCCGGCCTTGCGTGTTTCGGCCGGCTGTTCGGCCACCACCAGTCAGAAAAGAAAGCGGCCGCGACCGCCGGAACGGCAAAAGCCTCAGCGCCGCCAGGCCGCGAACGCGTCGGTGAAGGCGCGCTCGCCGGGATTGCCCTTCTCCACCGCCAGGATGGCGCGGCGGCCGTTGTTGTAGACGATCGGGATGTCGAACCAGCTGCGCTCCCTGAGGAGCTGCAGGTTGCGGGCCGAATCGGCCTCCGCCGACGACAGCCCGATCAGGAAGAAGCCGTTCGTGACCTTGACCGCGAGCCCGGACAGCGGCGCGCCGCGGGTCTGCTCCGATTCCTTCATCAACAGGCCGGGCACGTTGGCGACGCCGCCGAAGGCGAAATCCGCCGGCAGGTTGAACAGGATCTCGACCGTATGGCTCGCCGGCAGCGCCTGGTCGGTGTTGCGGCGGAGCGACATCGTCATCGCCAGCCGCCGCTCCGGCACCTCGACGTCGGCGCGGATGGCGAGCTCGGGCGCGAGCCCCGGGCCCGGCGACACCGTTTCGGTGCGCCACAGCGCCGAGCCGACGTAACGGTTGCCTTCCGGGTTGTTGGGGTCTTCCTCGTACAGCACCACGCGCTGCGCCACCTGCGGCGGCGGCGTGCCGGGGCGGGTCTGCTGCGGCACGCCCTCCTGCCCGATGCGATCCTCGCTCTTCGGCCGGGTCTGCGCGGTGTCCTTCTGGGCCTGCGGCGCAAAGCCGCGCACGGCGCCGAACAGCGCCGAGATGCGGTCGCGCTGCCAATAGGCGGTGCTGCCCAAAGCGGCGATGACGAACACCGTCAGCAGTGCCGCGATCAGGCCGCGCCGCGCCGGATTGCGCGGCGTGTCCGGCTCGAAATCGTTGGCGCGCCGCGGCGCCGGCCCGGGCACCCGGCGGCGGCGGCCGAGATCCTGGGCAGCTTCGGGCGCCGGCGCCTCTTCGGGAGCGACCCACTGGGACTCGGGCGCAGGCGGCTCGTCGGGCCGCTGCCCGGGAGCACGCGCAGCTGGCGGCGGGCGGCCCGCCGCGGCGCGCATGCCCTCGGCCTCGACGCGCGGCTCGGTCCGGTCGAGGTCCGGCGTGTCCGATGGAATCGACGCATAGGCCTCGCGCGCGGTGCGGGCCCCTTGCGCGGTCGCTTCGCCCAAACTCTCGGCCTCCGCGATCACGTCGCGCAGGCCGCGCATGCCGTCATCTTCGGACGCCGGCGCACCGGCGCCGGGCCGGGCGCTGCGGTTGGGAGGCGGTTGCGGGGCTCCGGCAGGCTCACCCGGCGGCTGGCCAGGGCGGCGGCTGGGCGGTTGAGTAGCAGCGGCAGGCCGGGATGGTGGCGGTGGCGGTGGCGCCGGCGGCTTGGCGCGCATCTGCCGCGCCGCCTCCGCCTCGATCTTGCGCACCGCCTCTTCCAGCGCCAGGCGCTCGCGGGTGATCTCCGGCTCGGTGAGCGGCGGGTCGGCGCTGCGCAGCTGCGCCAGCAGCGCGGTCCGTGCCCGATCGTACAACGCGCGGCGCGCATCGCCGGTATTGCGGTCGAGACCGGCAATGGCACGCGCCAGCAGCGGA
>DASWSO010000614.1:0-1999 GCA_036402635.1 Xanthobacteraceae bacterium | reverse complement strand
ATGCCGCAATTCATGCAGCGCGCCGCCTGGTCGCGGTTCGCCTCGTCCGAGAGCGGGATGACGAATTCGCGATAGTGGCGGACGCGGTCGCCCGCCGGCGCATAGCGCCGGTCGCGGCGGTCGATCTCCAGAAATCCCGTTACCTTGCCCATCGTGCCTTGTTCTTACGCGTTCAGTCTGTCCGGTGTCATCATCCGCGCAGGCAGATGATCCAGTAGACACCAGCGTTCATGTTAAATCGCACCGTCGGCGATTACTGGATCCCCCGCTTTCGCGGGGGATGACGGCCTCAGTGTTTGGCGGCTTCCCTATTCGGCCGCCTGCAGCGTGCGCGTGCGCTCCATCTCCTGCAGCGCGCGGCGATACTCGATCGGCATCACCTTGCGGAATTTCGGCAGGTACTCGCTCCAGTGCGCCAGGATGTGCTCGGCGCGCCGCGAGCCGGTGTAATGCACGTGGTTGCTGACGAGCTGATGCAGCCGCTCGGCGTCGAACCGCGTCATGTCGCTCATCACATCGACCATGCCGGAGGTTTCGAGATCGCCGGCCTGATGATAGTGGCGGGCGATCGCGTCCTCCTCGGCCGGCACCGCTTCCAGCTCCACCATCGCGAGATTGCAGCGCGCCGCGAAGCTGTCGTCCTCGTCCAGCACATAGGCGATGCCGCCCGACATGCCGGCCGCGAAGTTGCGGCCTGTGAGGCCGAGCACCACCACGACCCCGCCGGTCATGTATTCGCAGCAATGGTCTCCGGCGCCTTCGACCACCGCGATGGCGCCGGAATTGCGCACCGCGAAGCGCTCACCGGCAACGCCGCGGAAGTAGCACTCGCCCTCGATGGCGCCGTACAGCACCGTGTTGCCGATGATGATCGACTCTTCCGGCACGATGCGGGTCGCCTTGGCGGACGGGTAAACGATCAGCCGCCCGCCGGAGAGACCCTTGCCGACATAGTCGTTGGCTTCGCCTTCCAGCTCGAGCGTGACGCCGCGCACCAGCCAGGCGCCGAAGCTCTGGCCGGCGGTGCCGGTGAACTTCACGTGCACGGTGTCGTCAGGCAGCGCGGTATGGCCGTAGCGCTTGGCGATCGTGCCTGACAGCATCGCGCCCGCGGTGCGGTCGGTGTTGCGGATGTCCATCTCGATCCGCACCGGGGTGCCGTGCTCGATCGCGGCCTTGGCCTCGGTCAAGAGCTTCTGGTCGAGAATCATGGAAAGCCCGTGATCCTGCGACTCGCAGTGGAAGATGGCGACGCCTTCGCCTGCGTCCGGCTTGGTGAACAGCTTGGAGAAGTCGAGCCCGCGCGCCTTGGCGTGCTGGATCAGCTCGGCGCGGTCGAGCATCTGCATCTGCCCGATCATCTGGTCGAAGCGGCGGTAGCCGAGCGACGCCATGATCTCGCGCACCTCCTCGGCGACGAAGAAAAAGTAGTTGATGACGTGCTCGGGCTGGCCCTTGAAGCGCCGGCGCAGCACCGGGTCCTGCGTCGCGACGCCGACCGGACAGGTGTTGAGGTGGCACTTGCGCATCATGATGCAGCCGGCCGCGATCAGCGGCGCGGTGGCGCAGCCGAACTCGTCGGCGCCCAGCATGGCGCCGATGACGACGTCGCGTCCGGTGCGGATGCCGCCGTCGACCTGCACGGCGATGCGGCCGCGCAGCCGGTTGCGCACCAGCGTCTGATGGGTTTCGGCCAGGCCGATCTCCCACGGGCTGCCGGCATGCTTGATCGAGGTCAGCGGCGACGCGCCGGTGCCGCCCTCGAATCCCGAGATGGTCACATGGTCGGCGCGTGCCTTGGAAACGCCGGCCGCGACGGTGCCGACGCCGACTTCGGAGACGAGCTTCACCGAGACGTCGCCGTCCGGATTGGTGTTCTTGAGGTCGAAGATCAGCTGCGCCAGATCCTCGATCGAATAGATGTCGTGATGCGGGGGCGGCGAGATCAGGCCGACGCCGGGCGTCGAGTGGCGCACCTTGGCGATCACCGCGTCGACCT
>DASWSO010000613.1:0-3971 GCA_036402635.1 Xanthobacteraceae bacterium | reverse complement strand
GACCTTGGCGAATTGCTCGTCGGTGAAGCGCCGGAACGTCTCCGCTGCCTCCATCGCCTCCACGTATTCGTCGAACGACAGCGCGCGACCGCGGGCGAGCGCGCCATCGCGGAGGTCGGGACTGAGGTCGGAGAAACGGGTGTCGTACTCGAACGCGTAGTTGCGCGCCGCCTCGAAATCCATGACCCGGCCATGCGTCTCGAGGATCCGTTCGAAAGGCGCCGGGAAAACCAGCTCGCGCACCGATGCGCCCTTGGCGCTGAGGTGATCGGCGGTGCGCTCGATCAGCGCCTGCGTGGCGGCGTCAGCGTCCGCCCAGACCGGCGTGCGGCACACGGCGATACGCGGCGCAGCGGTTTCTCGGTCGGGCGGCCGGACCGGCGCGCCGAGCAGCACTCCGCGCATCAGTGCGCCATCCTCCAGGCTGCGGCAGAGGACGCCGAGCGTGTCGAGACTGTGCGACTGGAGCTTGATGCCGCCCGGGCTGAAGTGGCCGAAGGTGGGCTTGTAGCCGATGACGCCACAGTACGCGGCCGGACGGATCACCGATCCGGCGGTCTGGGTGCCGAAGGCGATCGGCACCTGGAAGTCGGCGACCGCCGCCGCCGAGCCGCTCGAGGAGCCGCCCGGGGTGTGAGCCAAGTTATGCGGGTTGACGGTGCCGCGGGGATGCCGGTTGGCCAACTCGGTCGTCACCGTCTTTCCCAAGATGACGCCACCGGCCGCGCGCGTGAGTGACACGCAAGCCGCGTCGGCGGGGGGACGGTTGCCGCGATAGATCGGCGAGCCGTACTCGGTCGGAAGGTCGGCGGTATCGATGATGTCCTTCACGCCGAGCGGCACGCCGGCGAGAAGGCCGGGGCGCCCGGCGCGGTCGGCTGCGCGGGCTTGGGTCAGCGCGTGATCCGGATCGAGCGCAACCCAGGCTCCGATCTCCTTGCGGGCCGCGATCCGCTCGAGGCATACGGCCGTCAAGGCTTCGGCCGTCAGGGTGCCGTCGCGCAAGCGCCTCACGGCTTCGGTGGCGCTCAGTTGCTCGGGCCGGACACTCACGTCGTACTCCCTCCTTCGCGGGCATTCCCGCTTCGGTCCGATTACACGACGTATCTTCGAGCAAGATCAACCGCGGCTCCGAAGCGCTGCAGCACAGCTCCGCAGCCCGCCATTCGCGTTCCTGCCGGTTCACTCCACCAGCGAACGGGCGACCATGGCGTGGATGCCCTTGTTGCCGTCGACCAGCTGGGTAACGCGCAGGTCGCAGGCGAGGCTGCAGAACACGTAGGCCTCTTCCGAGCTCCAGCCCTTCAGCTCCACCAGCCAGCGGATCATGTCGCGCAGCGCCTCCTTGGCGCAGTCGTCGAGGTCCGGGTCGAGCCCCATGGTGATGTAATGGGTCGCGGTGATCGCGCGCGGCATCGCGAGCGTCTGATGCTTGTGCAGCACGAACTCGAAGGTGCCGTTGAGGCAGGTCTCCAGCGCGGTGAGGCAGACCTCGCCGTCGCCCTGCACCGCATGGCCGTCGCCGGTCGAGAAGTTCGCGCCCGGAACGAACACCGGGAAGAACACCGAGGTACCGGCGAGGAACTCCTTGTTGTCCATGTTGCCGCCGAACTCACGCGGCTCCACCGACGAGCACGGGCCGTATTCGGGGCGCGGCGCCACCGCCATGATGCCGAAGAACGGCGACAGCGGAATGGTGGCGCCCCACGGCAGCGTCGTGGTCATCGCCTTGCGGTCGAGCGGCAGGATGCGGCAGCGCAGCGTCGGATAATCCTCCGGCAAGGTGCCGCGCAGCGGACGGATCAGGTTCCAGCCCCAGTCGACGGTGAGCGCGATCGCCTTGATGCGCACTTCCAGCGTGTCGCCGGGCTCGGCGCCGCGCACCGCGATCGGACCGGTGAGGATATGCGGGCCCGGCGTCGGCTTGAGCTTCTCGACGATCTCGCAGTGATCGGGCCGCATGATCGAGGTGTCGCCGACGTCGCCCTTGCCACCAGAAACAGTGTCGACGGTGACGGTGTCGCCGGAATCGATGGTCAGCCGCGGCGGGATCTTGGCGTCGAGATAGCCCCAATGCACCGTCTCGGGCGACGGTTTGAGAACGTGATGCTTGGTCATGATGTCCCCTCCCCGCGCCCTGCGCGGCCTGTCACGACGAAACTCAGTGCGGCGCCTGGCTGGCGACGCCGAGATGCTGGTCGAGCACCTGCGTCTGCTGAGCCAGCTCGGCCGGCGTGCCCTGGAACACGAAACGGCCGGATGAGACCACCAGCACCGTGTCGGCGACCGCCAGTGCGAGCCCGAGATTCTGCTCGACCAGCAGGATGGTGTGGCCGTGCTCGCGCAGCCGCTTCATGATCTGTTCGACCTGCTGCACCAGCCGCGGCGCCAGCCCTTCGGACGGCTCGTCCATCAGGATCAACTCGGGGTTCGCCATGAGCGCGCGGCCGACCGCCAGCATCTGCTGCTCGCCGCCGCTGAGCGCGCCGCCGGGATTGTCGATGCGCTCGGCAAGATTCGGGAACTCTTCCAGCACGGCCGCAAGGTTCCAGCGCCCTTTGCGGTTGGCGCGGCGCGCCAGTGCGCTGATCGGAAGCTGCAGGTTCTCGCGCACGGTGAGCGACTTGAAGATGCGGCGGCCTTGCGGCACCAGCGCGATGCCGGCCTGCGACACCGCATAGGGCGGCATGCCGCGCAGCGAGCGGCCCTTGTAGCGGATGTCGCCCTGACGCGGCGGCGTCAGATTGGCGATCGACCGGATCAGCGTGGTCTTGCCCATGCCGTTGCGGCCAAGGATGGCGACGATGCTGCCGGCCTGCAGCGTCAGGCTCAGGCCCTGCAGCACGTAGCTGTCGCCGTAATAGGTGTGGATCTCGTCCACTTGCAGCAGCGGTTCAGGCATGGCCGAAATACACGTCACGCACCTGCGGGTTCGCTTGCACTTCCTGCGGCGTGCCTTCCGCCATCAGCCGGCCGCGATTGAGCACGGTGACATGGTCCGCGAGCCCGAGGGCCACGTCCATGTCGTGCTCGATCATGACGATGGTGATGTCGCGCGGCAGCGCCTTCACCAGCGCGGATATGCGCTGGCGCTCGCTGGGCGAAAGCCCGGCGCAGGGCTCGTCGAGAAACAGCACCTTCGGTTGCGTGTTGAGCGCCAGCGCGAGCTCGAGCTGCCGCCGCTCGCCGTAGGACAGGAGCTTGACCGGATCGTCGGCCCGAGGGCGCAAGCCGACCACCTCCAGCCCGCGCAGCGCCTGCTCGCGAACAGCCGCCATCGCCTCGATCCTGCGGTGCATCGTCCACTTGCGCCCGTCGGTGCCGACGATCGCGAGCGCGACGTTCTCCACCACCGTCAAGTCGATGAGCACATTGGTGATCTGGAAGGTGCGTCCCATGCCGAGATCGGTGCGGCGGTTCTCCGGCAGGTCAGTGACGTCGTGGCCGAACAGGGTCACGCGGCCAGCAGAAGCGCGCAGCGTGCCGGTGATGCAGTGGAACAGCGTGGTCTTGCCGGCGCCGTTGGGGCCGATCAGCACGCGCCGCTGACCGGCCGGCACTTCGAAGGAGACGCCGTCGACGGCGCGGACGCCGCCGAAGTCCTTGGTGACGTTTTCGACCCTGATCGCGGTGTCGGTCACGGCTGCGCGCTCCCCGCCCGCACCGAGCGCGCGCGCCACGCATTGACGAAGCCCATCAGCCCGTTCGGCGCCCACAGCACGGTGGCGATGAACACCACCCCCATCAGCGCCGTATGCATGTGGATGTAACCGCTGGCCCAATTGCGCAAGCCCAGGATGATGCCCGAGCCGATGAACGGGCCCACAATGGTGCCGGTGCCGCCGATGATCGCCATCAGCGACGCCTCGACCGAGATCGGGAACGAGGCCGCGGCCGGATTGATGAAGCGGTTGTAGTAGACGTAGAGCACGCCGGCGAGACTGGCGATCAGGCCGGAGAGCACGAACGCG
>DASWSO010000612.1:0-4882 GCA_036402635.1 Xanthobacteraceae bacterium | reverse complement strand
CGACGCGCTGGTGCGGGGCGAGCGCGTGGTGCTGGTCGACGACCTGATCGCCACCGGCGGGACGGCGGAAGGCGCCATCAAGCTGTTGCGCCAGCTCGGCGCCGAGGTGCTGGCCGCCTGCTTCGTCATCGACCTGCCGGAGCTCGGCGGCGCCGAGAAGCTGCGCCGCATGGACGTTCCGGTGCGCACGCTGGTGTCGTTCGAGGGGCATTAGCGGGGGAACCGCGGCCGCCGCGAGCGGGTTCGTCTCCCTGAGCGGTCAACGCGCAGTGGAGACACAGCATGAAACATCATCTCGCGCTTGCCTCAGTGCTTGCCGCGCTCGCCCTGGCTCCGGTGGCAGCGGTGGCGCAGACCAGCGGCGGCGGCCCGCAGACCGGCACCACCGGCGGCGCCAGCGCCGGCAGCGGTCAGTCCAATCCCGGCCCCTCGGCGGGCGACATGCAGCGCACCAATCCGCCGACCTCGTCGAACGCGCCGCAGAACCTCTCCGGCGGCCAGCAGGGCAGCAACACCGGCGCAACGGTGGAGCGGGTGCCGCAAGGCGCCACCACCGGCGACCGCCCAGGTCCGGAGGTGCCGCGCTCCGACAGTCGGCGGTAGGGCGGCACCGTTCGGCGCTTCTTTGGTGTGTGCGGAACCGCACCTGCGGCCGGACGTTGCCCCAATGATCCACAACATGCGGCAACACGAGAGGTCTCACAATGGTCGATGAAGATCGCGTCAAAGGCGTCGGGAACCAGATCAAAGGTTCCGTGAAGGAAGCCGCCGGCAAGCTCACCGGCGATGCCAAGCTGGAAACCGAAGGCAAGGCCGACAAGGTCGCCGGCAAGGTGCAGAACGCCGTCGGCGGACTGAAGGATACCTTGCGCGGCCGCGAGTAAGCGGCAGACCGTGACGCAAGCGGCAGACCGTGACGGAAAGGCCCGGCTCGCAAGAGCCGGGCTTTTCACTGGGTTCTATCCCTCACGCTGAGGAGCGCTGCGTCGCAGCACCTACTTCACCTTGTACTCCTTGGCGAGCTTGATCACCTCCGCGGCGTCGAACTTGTTGATGTCGTCGATCAGGTCGTTGCTGATCAGGTCGCTCGCCGGCACCTTCTCCTTCAGGACGCCGTTGGCGACCAGGAAGTCGATGTAGGCGGCGTAGTTCGCCTCCAGGTTATCGCCCCACTTCTTGGCCCCGACCGATTCGAGCTTCCAGCTCTCGGCGCGCGCCAGCAGCGTCTTGAGGTCGTCGCGCATCGCGGTCGCCTCGTCCTTGCCGGTGGCGCGGGTCTGCGGGTAGACCTCCCAGAGGATGCGGATCGCGGCTTCCGGATTGGCGATCGCGAACACGGTTCCCTTGGCATAGCCTTGGGTCAGCGCCACCGCTTCCGCGCGCTTGTTCTGCAGCGTCTCCTCCAGCGCCACAAAACCGTTCGACGGGAAATTGGCGATCGCCTTGTTGTCGAGCGGGCGCAGCTTGGCGCCGGCGTTCTCGGTCAGCGCATATTGCGTGTCGAACTGCGAGAGCGCGTGCACTTGGCCGGAGCGTAGCAGCGCGGCGGTCTGCCCGGCCTCGCCCGCCACCACGATCTTGAGGTCGGTGTCGGGATCAAGCCCGTTCGTTTTGGCCAGCGCGCGCGCCACGATCACGCCGGCCGAGGCCATCGAGGTGACGCCGATGTTCTTGCCCTTCAGGTCCGCGAAGGTCTTCACCGGGCTGTCGACCGGCACCATGATCCCATAGATGTTGGCCTGATACGCGGTGTAGAAATTCTTCGCCTTGACGCCCTGCGGCCGGATGATGGCGAGCGGCTCGATCGACGGCAGCGCGTAGGGGATCTCGCGGGTCGCGACGGTCTTCACGCAGTCGGTCGAACCCGGCAGCGGCACCAGCTCGACCTTGATGCCGGCCTGCGCATACCAGCCGAGCTTGGTCGCGATCGCGTAAGGCGCGGCGGCGGACGAGACCGTGCGGGCGCACCAGCCGACCCGCACCGTGGTCTGGGCTTGCGCCGGCGCGGCGGCGAAGAAGCTCGTTGCGATCAGCGCGACGGCGGCAATCCGTTGTTTCATCACAGTGCCCTTCTCCCTGGCTTGACGGTGGCGACGTCGGTCTTCTGCGACGGATCCCAGAACAGCACGCGGCGGCGCGTCTCGGTGACGATCAGGTTCAACAGCAGGCCGACCATCGAGAGGATCAGCAGCACCGAGAACTGGCCGGCGACGTCCATGGTGAAATTCATGCTCTGGATCAGCATGCCGAGGCCGGACTGGGCGCCGACGAATTCCGCCACGATGGCGCCGATCAGCGCGAAGATCATCGCGATCTCCAGCCCGGCGAAGATGTAGGGCAGGGCGTTCGGCAGCTGCAGCATCCAGAAGATCTGGGTGCGCGTGGCGGCCAGCGACTTCATCAGGTTGACGCGGTCCTCGTCGGCCGAGCGCAGGCCCACGATGGTGTTCACCATCAGCGGGAAGAACGCCACCAGCGCGGCGTTGATCACCTTCGAGGTCAGCCCGAGGCCAAACCAGACGATGATCAGCGGCGCCAGCGCCACCTTCGGCATCGCCTGGAACATCACGATGAACGGGTACAGGAAATATTCGACGCGGCGGCTGAGCGCGACCGCGGTGCCGAGGATGAAGGCGAGCGCGGTGCCGAAGGCGAAGCCGAGCAGCGTCTCGGTCAGCGTGATCCAGATGTGCTCCACGTAGAGCATGCTGGCGATGCCGCGGTAGAGCGCCATGAAAATGCTGGTCGGCGTCGGCAGGATATAGGCCGGGATCTCCAGGCCTCGCACCAGCATTTCCCAAACCAACAGCGTGGCCGCGATGAGCAGCAGCCGCAGCGCGAAATTGCGGGGTCCGCCGATCATTCCAGTCCTCCGCCGCTGTTGAGGGCGGCGCGCACGCGCCGGACATAGGTGCCGAATGGCTCGGTGGTCATGACGTCGAGCGACCGCGGCCGCGGCAGGTCGACGCCGAACAGGTCGCCGATGCGGCCGGGGCGCGGCGTCATCACCATCACGCGGTCGGCGAGAAACACCGCCTCGGCGGTGGAATGGGTGATGAACACCACGGTCTTGCGCCGTTCCAGCCAGATCCGCTGCAGCTCCACGTTCATGGATTCGCGGGTCAGCGCATCGAGCGCGCCGAACGGCTCGTCCATCAGCAGCAGCGCGGGGTCATGGATGAGCGCGCGCACCAGCGAGACGCGCTGCTGCATGCCGCCGGACAGCTCCCACGGATAGCGCTTCTCAAAACCGGTGAGGCCGACCAGGCCGATCAGGTCGAGCGCGCGCTGGGTCATTTTCTCGCGGCCGAGCCGCTGCACGTCGACCGGCAGCAGCACGTTGCCGAGCACGCTGCGCCACGGAAACAGCACCGGCGACTGGAATACGACGCCGATATCGCGGCGCGGCCCGTCGATCGGCGTGCCGTTGAGCAGCGCCTCGCCGCTGGTGCGCGGCAACAGCCCGGCCAGGATCTTCAGCAGGGTCGATTTGCCGCATCCGGAAGGACCGACGATGGAAAGGAACTCGCCGTCGCCGACGGTGAAGTCGATGTCCTCAAGCGCGACCACCCGCTCCGCGCCGCCGCCGTACACCTTTGAGAGGTGCCGCACCGCAATGACATCGGTGAGCGGACGATCCTGCTGTGCGGCAGGGCGCGCCAGTGCGTCCAGCATCCTCTCCCCAAGGTTGGCGGACCGCGTCGGCGCACCAGCCGGCACGCCATGGCTGCAGGCTAGTGGCTCGGCAGGCGTTGGGTCAAACCAAGTCGCTCTTGGTAGGACCGTAGGTCGTTCCGCCTACAATCCGACATAGGAACGGACCGGCGAGGAGGTCGTTAGATTGCCCAATGGCCCGATACTATTTCCATCTGTCGGACGGAACCACCATCCGGGACCGTGAGGGTTGGGCCAGTGCCGACCTCGCGACGGCGGAGCGGCACGCCCGGCGCGTGGCGCTGGAAGTCGGCCGCAACAAGCCGCCCAGCGAGGTGGAGGGGAGGTCGATCAGCGTCACGGACGAGCAGGGAAAGCAGGTTTTTTCGACCCCTGTCGTCGCGGGCGAGCAATAGCGCTCCGGAGCGACAGCCCTTAGCGGTCGTGCGGCGACGCATCCTGCTGCGTCCGCACCTCGTAATGCTGCGAGCGCGGGTCGAACCGCTTCAGCACCGCGCGCGCCTGCGCCGGCACATAGGCGGTCTCGTAGGCGTCGCCGGCGAAGCTTCTCACCGCATCCAGCGACGCGAACCACATCACGGTGACGAACTCGACCTCGTCTTCGACAGGCCGCCGAAACAGCTCGATCCGCTCGAAACCGGCGACGTTCTTGGCGAGAATGCCTGGAAAGATCTCGCATTTGAGCAGCGCCTCGTAGGCGTCGGCCTGCTCCGGCGTGGTCCACCCGTGCCAGACGCGTGCGATCATGCCCGCTCCATCGGTCCGCTGCCGTTTCGGCCGAACGACGGTGGCGCGGGCGGCGGCCATCGGCAAGCCAAGATTATGATACTTGTCTGGGGCGACCGCGTCCTTGGGCTAGGCTTGGCAATGATGTTCCAACTGCTTCCCGTCTGTGCCATCCGGCGTTTGCTTGCGTCCCGCTCCGGCGGGCGGCTGGCGGCGCCCTTGCTCTGCGCTGCGCTGCTGGGCGGCTGCGCCGATTCCTATATGGGAGCGCGCGCGATCGCGGTGTACGGCAAGTACAATACGAATAGCTGCGACGAGCTGGCGGCGTTGCACAAGAACATGTCGAAGCGGGTCGCCGACTTGGAGGCGCTGCAGACACGCGCCGAGCAGTCGTCCGGCGGCTTCGTGATCGGCACGGCCGTCTATGGACCAACCGTTTCGGACGCGCGCGCCAACCGCCGCATGATCGAGGAAACGCAGG
>DASWSO010000611.1:0-2715 GCA_036402635.1 Xanthobacteraceae bacterium | reverse complement strand
GCCGGCTGCGTGCTGATCGCGCGGCGGCTGCGCAACGACGGGCCGGAGATCATCATGCCGGGCCATGAATGGCAGATGCCGCAGGGCGGCATCGACCCGGGCGAGAACCCGCGGCCGGCGGCGCTGCGCGAGCTCTACGAGGAGACCGGCGT
This sequence comes from Xanthobacteraceae bacterium, assembly GCA_036402635.1. Taxonomy (GTDB): domain Bacteria; phylum Pseudomonadota; class Alphaproteobacteria; order Rhizobiales; family Xanthobacteraceae; genus DASWSO01. Next base: position 2,563 of record DASWSO010000611.1, on the reverse strand, counting down.
CACCAGCACCCAGTATCTCGGCGAAACGCCGGAGTGGCTGACCTACGAGTTCCCGCCGTACCACGGACCGCCGCACCGACTCGCTGTCTTTCGCGGCCAGCGGCAGAAGTGGTTCGCGCTGCGCTTTACCGGCGATGAGCGCGAGATCGACATCACGATCGAGCGCTCGGCCGACGGCACCGATCCGGAATTCGGCGAATGGCGGTGGGAGGAACTGGCGCGGGTACCGGACCTGGTGGTGCCGTTCCGCCGTGCCGTCTACACGCAGGTGGCGGCGGAGTTCGCGCGGTTTACGAACAGCGCCTGACGTGAGGGTCTGCGCGCGGTGACCCGGTAAGGCCCCTGCGCTCGGCGGCGGCGGAATCAGTCAATTCACGCGCAAGCGTTCGCTACCTTTAGTTGCGGTATGGGGAATTTTTTCAAGGGGTTGCGCCCCCTCGATGGGGTCTGCTATCTTAAGTTGCGGCGTTCAAGAGTGGGGGAGTAACATGCTGAGGATTGTAACCGCGCTCTCTGCTGTGCTGATCATGGGGTGGGCTTTCGTCGGCTCTGCGACCAATGCCAGTGCCGGCTATCGCGGCCACGGATGTTGTGGGCCGATCCCGCCCTCCTACACCTACAATACCAAAAAGGTGCACAAGTACATCAGGCACCATCGCGACGTGCACCGCACCAAGTACTTCACGCGCATTAAACGTATCGTGCATGTGAAATGGATACAGCCGATCATCCACGTTCACACCGTGACGCGCATCCACACCAAGCTTGTCGGCGTGGTGAAACCCAAGCACGAACGTCATACGACGTGGTTACCGGCCAAGAAATACTACACGAGCAACGTCGTCCATCTCCGGCCGCAGTGTGGTTGCTCCTCGCACGGCCACTATTGACGGACGCAAGCAGTGCCGAACGCCGTGCGGTAGCACTTGGCTGCCGCACGTCCTTTGCATCGGCGCGTTTAGTCCGCCGTGCTTTCGTCGGTCGCGACGTTGGCTGATCGTGAGGGGCCGCGGCTGGCGCGGCTCCAGAACGGACGAAGAGGATTGGCCGCGGCACTGGCTCGCAAACTGCCCGTAGCCGTCGTGTGCACGAGCGGGTTGCCGTCGCGCGCGGCGACTGGCGTGGGTTTCAGACACGCGGTCGGGCAGACCGGCGCCCGCCCGATGATTTTTTGCAGCGCGGCCTGCGGCCTGCCCTGGCAAAACTGCCGGATGAGGGGCTTGTCCTCGGTGCCGAAATTCGGGATGCCGCAGGACGACGCCATCACCTTTTCGGCACGGCCCCACAGCTCCGACAGGGTCTTCGCGACGCGCGGCTGCTGCAAGCCGCTCCAGGTCGCGGGCTCGCTTTCCTCCGCCCGCTCTGCATACAGCGCGACGAACGCCATCAGCGCCGCAAGCCCGTCGCGATGATCGATCTCATCAGCGCCTTCTTCAACGGCGACATGCGAACGGCTCAGAGCGACCGCGGTGTTGAGATCGTGCGTGTAGGCGTTGAGCTCATCCAGCAGATAGAGGAAATCGCCCGCTGAGCTGGCACTGCCCGGCCGCAGGTAGGTGGTCACGAACTCGTTGGCCTTGAATTTTCCTGCGACCAGCGACGGTGCAAAGAATGCGGACACTTCATGCGGCCGCTTCAACTGGCCGCCCTGGACCAGCGGAAACGCATCGGTCTCGGCCGTGATGAAGTGCACGGATTCGTGCACCGCGGTGGGCAGACCGAGCGTCCCCTCCTCGCAGCTGATCCAGCTGAGAAAGAACTTCTTGTCCTTGATCGCCTGATAGATGGCGAAACCCTGGGGCGCCGCGGCGTGCAATCTTTCGATCGCGCCCGCCCGGCAATCAGCGGCCTGCGCCGCCGAATTGACGCCGGCCGCAAGAGCCATGCACGCAAGCGCGGGAAAGGAGATGGACCGTAACAGTCGACGCATGATCGCCACTCACCCTGTTGGTGCCTGACGATAGAGTCGGCTCAAACGGTTAATCTGTGGTTGCGGACAGCCGCGCGGTAAAACTTCTCGTCTCGCGGACTGATTTAGCGGGCCTGGTGATATTTTTGCCACGCATCCCCACGCGCGGCAACTGGCCGGGACGCGGCGTTCCGCGCTCAAACCGCGTCAGGAAGCCGCGATCTGCCTGCGGCTAATGCGCGGCCGCGGTGGCGCCGCCGGCGAGCGCCTGCACGGCGCGCAGCTGCTCGATCTTGCGCCGGCACTTGTCGCGGACGACGTCGTCGGTCGCGTCGGCGCAGTCTTCCTCCAGGTCCTTGATCTCGCCGGCGAGGTGCGCCGCGTCGAGGTCCTCGACCGCGACCGCATTGTCGGCCAGCACGGTCATGCCTTGCGGCGAGACTTCGGCGAAGCCGCCGAACACCACGATGCGCTGCCGCTCTCCGCCGGTGGTCACCGTCAGGATGCCGGGCTTGAGCGTCGCCACCAGCGGCGCATGGCCGGCGAGCACGCCGAAGTCGCCTTCGCTGCCGGGCACGTCGACCTGATCGACCTCGCCGGAGAACAGCAGCCGCTCCGGGGAGACGAGTTCGAAGTGGAAGGTGGCCATGGGTC
>DASWSO010000610.1:0-1864 GCA_036402635.1 Xanthobacteraceae bacterium | reverse complement strand
CATCGCCGACGAAGATCACTTTGTAGTCGTGCGGATAGGTATGCAGGACCTCCCAGGTGGCGCGCGTTTCCTGATGCCGCCGGCGGTTCTCCTTCCACACCCGCTCATAAGGGCAGTTGTGGAAGTAGAAATGATCCATGTGCTTGAATTCGGAACGCGCGGCTGAAAACAGCTCTTCGGTCGCCTTAATGTGCCAGTCCATCGAGCCGCCGATATCGAAGAAGCACAGCACTTTCACCGCATTGTGCCGCTGCGGCCGCATCTGAATGTCGAGATAGCCCTTATGGGCGGTGCCCTTGATCGTGCCGTCGAGGTCGAGCTCGTCGGGGGCACCGGTGCGGGCGAATTTCCGCAACCGGCGCAGCGCCACCTTGATGTTGCGGGTGCCGAGTTCGACCTGGTCGTCGAGATCCTTGAACTCGCGCTTGTCCCAAACTTTCACGGCGCGGAAATTGCGGTTTGCGTCCTGGCCGATACGGATGCCCTCGGGATTGTAGCCATAGGCGCCGAACGGTGAGGTGCCGCCGGTTCCGATCCACTTGCTGCCGCCCTGATGGCGGCCCTTCTGTTCGGCGAGCCGCTGCCGCAGGGTCTCCAGCAGCTTGTCCAGTCCTCCCATCGCCTCGATCAGCTTCTTCTCTTCTTCCATGAGGTGTTTTTCGGTGATCTTCTTCAGCCAATCGAGCGGAATTTCAGCCGTCAGCGCCTCGTCCATCAATTCGAGACCGTTGAAGACACGGCCGAACACGCGATCGAACTTGTCGAGATTGCGCTCGTCTTTCACCAGCGTGGCGCGCGACAGATAGTAGAAATCCTCCACCCGGCGCGACGCCAGATCGGCCTGCATGCCTTCCATCAGCGTGAGGTATTCGCGCAGCGAGACCGGCACGCCAGCCGATTTCAATTGTTGGAAGAAGGTGACGAACATGGGATTCCGATGCGATAGTGGGTCCCCGCACATCTGGGGGCTCGGATGATGTTACGCAAAAGCCTTGCGGCATGTCTTGCTCTGATATTGGCGCTGCCGGGCGGAGCCGCGCTCGGGCAGTCCGGCGCCGGAAAAACCACCCGCATCGTGGTTCCGTTCCCGGCCGGCGGCACCGCGGATGTCGTGGCCCGCCAGATTGCCCAGCAGGCGCAACAAGCGTCCGGACAGCCGATCGTCATCGAGAACCGTCCGGGAGCCGGGACCATCATCGCCACCGATCTGGTCAACCGCGCCGCGCCGGACGGAACGACACTCCTGCTGATGGCCAATTCGTTCGTCATCAATGCCAGCCTGCGCGCTGCCCTGCCCTACGATCCGCTTGCCTTCGAGCCGATCTGCCTGCTGGTGAATTCGCCGCAGGTCATCGTGGTCAACAGCGCGGCCTCTTACCAGTCGCTCGGCGAGCTCTTCGCCGCGGCGAAAGAACGCCCGGGCGAGCTCTCCTACGCCACGGTCGGACCGGCCACCACGCAGCATATCGCCGGCGAGGCGCTGCGCCGCGCCGCCGGGATCAATCTGACTTATGTGCCCTATCCGGGCGGTGCTCCGGCAGTGAATGCGCTGCTCGGCGGCCACGTCGCCGCGGTGCTGACCAACTATTCAGAGGTGATGGAGCAGGTGAATGCCGGCAAGCTGCGCGCCCTCGCAGTAACAACAAGCGAACGCATTCCGCCGCTTCCGGCTGTGCCCACGCTCGCCGAGGCGGGCCATAAGGGCCTGGAGGCAACCGCCTGGTTCGGCATCATGGCGCCGCGAGAAACGACTGCCGAACTGATCACACTGTTCAGAGCGGCGCTGCAATCGCCGGAGGTCGCCTCCAAGCTGACCGATCAGGGACTCTATCCGGTGGGGGCCTGCGGCGCTGAATTCGCCGCT
>DASWSO010000609.1:0-16346 GCA_036402635.1 Xanthobacteraceae bacterium | reverse complement strand
GCTGTACGCGCACGGCGCCGCGTGGCTCGCGGGCCGCCCCGCCGCCGCCGCGTGGACCGCGGGCGCGCGCTAGCGCCCTGCTGTCCCGCTGTCGTCATGGCCGAGCATGGCGGCGTCGGCTGTCCCGGCCATCCATGTTTTTCTTGGTCGCGGTAAAGAACAAGACGTGGATGCCCGCGACAAGCGCGGGCATGACGGTGGGCGACGGTGGGTGACGGTGGGTGCTAATCCTCGAACACCGCGACCGCACGGATCGGCGAGCCGGTGCCGCCGCGCCACTTCAGCGGAAAGCCGATGAAGCGGAAGACGCCCTGCCCGATCAGCGCTTCGAGATTGCACAGGCTCTCGATATGGGTGATGCCGAGCTCGAGGCAGGCCTTGTGCACCAGCGTGTTGACGTCGCCGATCGGTCCCGGCCGCATCGAGTCGATGCCGAAATGCACGATGCCCTGGCGCGCCAGCCATTCGGTCGCCGGCACATTGACGCCGGGATTGTCGGTCGAATAGGCCGCGGTCGGATAGGTGCGCGCGTGGTGCCCGGTGCAGAGCAGCACGGTGCCGCCTTTCGGAATACCGATGCCGGTGGCGGCGACCGCCCGTTCAAGATCCGCCGGCGTGATCTCGGCGCGCGGCGCGATGTGGCGCAGGTCGAGGCAGATGCCGTCGACGTAGCAGTTCTCCAGCGGGTACTGATCGATCGGCATTCCCTCCGCGCCGAAATGGCGCGGCGCGTCGATATGGGTGCCGCCGTGATCCGGCATCGAGAAATACATGACGCTGTTGCCATGGACGTTGCCGGAATCGACGAACGCCTCCTCGTGGGTCTTCCAGACGCCGTGAATGATCGGCGGCTGCCCCGGATAGGACGGCGTCCGGTGATAGAGTTCCCGGCTCAGATCGATAATGCGCATCGTGCTTGTTCCTTTTGTCGCGCTCGCGTCTGCCCGGAGCCGCACCGCTATTCGACGCGCGCGCCGGTGCGCTCGACCAGCCCGCGCCAGTGCTCGTTGTCCTTCTTGAGGATCGCGGCGAATTCCTCCTGCGTGCTGCCGACCGGCTCGAAGAACTGCGACGCCAGGAATTTTTCGCGGTAGGCCGGCTCCGCGACGATCGCGGCGATGTCTTCGCTGATCTTCTTGACGATCGCCGGCGGCGTCGCGGCCGGCGCCGCCACCGCCACGAACGCGTCGATGGCATAGCCGGGCAGCGTCTCGCCGACGGTCGGCAGGTCGGGCAGCAGCGACACCCGCTTCTCGGTCGCGGTCGCAAGGATGCGCAGCTTGCCGGTCTTGTGATGCTCCCAGAAATTCGTGACCGTCGCCATGGTGGAGGAAATCTGGCCGCTGAGCAGGTCCGTCACCACCGGCGCGCCGCCGCGATACGGCACGTGAATCATGTCGAGGCCGGCGACGCGCTTGAGCTCCTCCATCGCGATATGCGCGTAGGTGCCGTTGCCGAACGAGCCGTACGACTGCTTGCCGGGCTGCTGCTTCACCCAGGCGATGAACTCGCCGATGGTCTTGGCCGGCACCTCGGCATTGACCGCCACCACCGGCGTGAACCGGCACACGATCGAGACCGGCGCAAAATCCTTCAGCGGGTCGTAGGAGAGCTTCTTGTAGACGTGCGGATTGACCACGTAGGTGGTCGCGTCGGAGAGCAGCAGCGTGTAGCCGTCGGCCGGCGCGCGCGCGACCGCCTCGGCGCCGATGGCGGTGCCGGCACCGGCGCGGTTCTCCACCAGCACCGGCTGTCCCCATTTCTCCGACAGCCGCTGCGCCAACGGCCGCGCCACCGCGTCGGTGCCGCCGCCCGCCGTGTACGGCACCACGATGCGCACCGGGCGCGACGGGAAGTCCTGCGCCAGCGCGGCCGGCGCGGTCGCCACGAACACGCTCGCCGCCAGCACGGCAACTCGAAACCGCATGAGGCTCTCCTTGTAGGTCGGATGGGATCCGCATTCTTGGTTGGGAGCGAGACTTACACGAGCCGCGGCGCCGCTACAAAGTTGGACGATCAGTTGCGGCTATGCGCGGACGATGCGGTTGCGCAGCACACCGATGCGCTCGATCTCCAGTTCCACCACATCGCCGGGCTGCAGGAAGCGGCCGAGCTCCAGGCCGCAGCCGGTCGGCACCGTGCCGGACGCGATCACCTCGCCGCCGCGCAACGTCTCGTCCTGCGAGACGAACGACACGATGTCGGCGAACGAATGGTGCATCTCGACCGACGAGCCGCCGCCCCAGCGTTCGCCGTTGACGCGCGCCTCCATGACCAGCGCCTGCGGATCGCCGATCTCGTCGGTGGTGACGATCCAGGGGCCGAGCGCGTTGCCGGTGTCGAAATCCTTGCTCTTGGCGGCGCCCATGCCGAGCGGGCGCTCGACCACCTGCACGTCGCGCGCCGAGAAGTCGTTGAAGATGGTGAAGCCGAACACGTGCGCGAGCGCGTCCTCGCGCGCGATGTTCTTGCCCGGAAGCCCGATCACGCAGGCGAGCTCCAGCTCAAAGTCCATCAGCTCGGAATAGGACGGCCACTGCACGTCCGCGTCCGGCCCGACCACGCTGAAGCGGTTGCCCTTGTAGTAGCCCGGGCGCTGGTACCAGGTCTCCGAAATCGGCGCCGGCGGGCGGCCGGTCATCTTCTCCCACTGCTTCTGCGCATTGAGCAGATGCCGCTCGAACACCAGGCAATCGCGCAGCGAACGCGGCTCCGGAAGCGGCGCCAAAAGTTGCACATCGGCGAGCCGCGCGCTCGCGGCCTCCGGCCAGCGCTCCGCCAACCCGCGGGCGGCCGCCAGCGCCGGCTCACCGGCATCGATCAGCGCCAGCATGCTGGTGAAGAACGGGGCGGCGGGCTGGTCGAGCAGCGCGGCCGCGGCGGCGAGGTCGAGCACCGTGCCGGCGCCGCTGTCTACTGCGGCGACTGTCTCGACACTGTTGCGCCGATAGGTTGCGAGCTTCATGCCGTCACCGCTCCCGGCGAAAATTCCAGCGAGCAACGGCATCACTTCGCGCGCGTCGTCAAGACGGTGCGCAAGACGCAGCGCGCGTCGCGCCGTCGTGCGCGACATTTTGCGCGTGCCGGCGGCGGCTCGCGGCGCAGTCAAGCTGCTTGATTACGCATCAAGAGTTCTGCACACTCCGCGGCCGCGGCGTTGCCGTCAACGCTGCTGAATCGCAAGCGCGCTCGAAAGGAAGGCTCCATGTTTTCAGTGCCGGGTCACAATCGGTACGCGTTCTCAGCCATTCACAAGCGCAAGGATTACAGCTGGCCCGGCGGCAAGCGCCTTGCATTCTATCCCGCGCTCAACATCGAGCATTTCGCCTGGGGCGCGGGCCGCGTCATCGATCCGATGAACCGCGGCGGCGCCGCGCCGACGCAGCGCAACTATGCGTGGCGCGACTACGGCAACCGGGTCGGCAACTGGCGCCTGTTCGAGGTGCTGGACGAACTGAAGATGCCGGCCACGATCCTGCTCAACAGCGAGGTCGCCAAGCTCTATCCGGAGCTGGTCGAGAAGATCAAAGAGCGCGGCGACGACGTGCTCGGCCACGGCCGCACCAACAGCGAGCTGTTGAGCGGCCGCTGGGAGGACGACGAGCGCCACATCATCAAGGAAGTGACGCAGACGCTGGAGAAGCACTTCGGCGTGCGCCCGACCGGCTGGATGGGTCCCGGCGCCGCGGAGTCGAACGTCACCCCCGACCTGTTGAAGGAGGAAGGCTACACCTACTGCCTCGATTGGCCGGCGGACGATCAGCCGCTGTGGATGCGCACGCGCGCCGGCCCGATCCTCTCGGTGCCGTATCCGCTGGAGCTCAACGACGCCGGCACGCTGGTGAGCCGCGACCATACCGGCCGCCAGTTCGCCGAGATGATCGTGGATCAGTTCGAGGACATGGTGGAGCGCTGCGAGCAGCAGCCGCTGGTGCTCGCGCTGTCGCTGCACGGCTTCATCGTCGGGCAGCCGTTCCGCCTGCGGCCGCTGCAGCAGGCGCTCAAGCACTGCCGCGAGCACAAGCTGGCCGACCGCGTCTGGTGGACGCGCGCCGGCGAGATCGCCGACTTCTGCTTCAAGCAGCCGAAGGGCACCATTCTGGGCAGCGAGATGCTGGACGAGGACGACAGCTCCGCGGCACCGCGCCGCGCCGCCGGCGGACGCGCCCGATGAGCACCGCGACCGCCGCCAAGCCGCGCGCCGCGGCGCGCCATCATCATCTGCGCGCCGGGCCCGACAGCGCGCACTGGGGCTTCATCGATGCGAAGCTCAAGCCGGCGATCACCATCGAGTCCGGCGACACGGTGACGATCGACTGCGTCTCCGGCAATCCCGAGCACCTTCCGCCGAAGGAACTGGGCGCGCAGATCATCCTGCCGGACCACCTGGAAATCCACCAGAAGGTCCAGAAAGGGTCCGGCAATCACATCTATACCGGCCCGGTCTACGTCAACGGCGCCGAGCCGGGCGACGTGCTGGAAGTGCGCATCAAGGACATCGCGTTGCGCCAGGATTGGGGATGGAACCAGTTCCGTCCGCTGGTCGGCACGCTGCCGGAGGACTTTCCGTTCACGCAGGTCATCCACATCAAGCTCGACCGCGAGACGATGATCGCGACCCCGCCGTGGGGCCTGCCGATCCCGATCCGCCCGTTCTTCGGCCAGCTGGTGGTGGCGCCGCCGGCCGCCTACGGCCGCCAGAACAGCAAGGAGCCGCGCGAATACGGCGGCAACATCGACTGCAAGGAGCTCACCGCCGGCAGCACGATCTACCTGCCGGTGTGGACGCAGGGCGCGCTGTTCTCCACCGGCGACGGCCATGCCGCGCAGGGCGACGGCGAGGTCTGCGGCACCGCGATCGAGACCGCGCTCACCGGCACGTTCGAGTTCATCGTGCGCAAGGACATGAAGCTGAGCGTGCCGCGCGCGGAATCGCCCACGCACTTCATCACGCTCGGGTTGCACACCGACCTCGACGACGCCGCCAAGCAGGCATTGCGCGAGATGCTCGACTGGCTGGAGCAGATGCTCGGAATCTCGCGCGGGCATGCCTACGCGATGTGCAGCTTCGTGTGCGACATGCACATCACGCAGCTCGTCAACAACGTCATCGGCGTGCACGCAATGATCGACAAGAAGCGCCTGCAGAAGGGCTGAAGATGGCAAGCTAATTGCAGACCGGGCGTGCAGCAGGGGGATCTGGCGCACGCCCGGCAACGGAAATCAGAGGGAGTAGAGTGATGCGACACACAGCGATATGCCGGCGAGCGGCCCTGGGTGCTTTTGCCTTGTTGCTCGTGGGCGCGAGCGCGGGCCCGAGCCGCGCGCAGTCGGTCGAGAAGCCCGACGTCACCTTCATGCTGGACTGGACCATCTCCGGCACGCACGCGCCGTTCTTCATGGCGCTCGACAAGGGCTACTACAAGGCCGAAGGCCTCAACGTCCGCATCGACCGCGGCACCGGCGCCGCCAACACCGCAAGCAATGTCGCATCGGGCGTCTACGATTTCGGCTGGGCCGACGTCACCACCATGATCGGCTTCAACGCGCAGAATCCCGGCAAGGAGCTGACGCTGGTCTACATCAGCTTCCAGGATTCGCCGCTCGCGATCATGAGCCTGAAGAAGGCCGGCATCAAAACTCTGAAGGACCTCGAAGGCAAGACCGTCGCGGACCAGCCCGGCAGCGCCAGCGGCGCGGTCATCAACTTCGTGACGAAAACCGGCACGCCGGAAGAGATCAAGATCAAGCGCATATTCACCTCGCCGCAGCTGCGCGAGCCGATGCTGGTGCGCGGCGAGGCGGATGCGGCGCTCGGCTTCGACGTGTCGACGGTGATGACCATCGTCGATCTCGGCATCCCGCGCGATCAGATCGACGTGCTGCAGTATTCCAAGATCGGCTTCGACGTGTACGGCACCGGCATGTGGGTGCGGCGCGACTTCATCGAGAAGAGCCCGAAGACGATCGCCGCCATGGTGCGGGCGCTCAACAAGGGCACCAAGGACGCGATCGCGGATCCGACCGCCGCCGCCAAGCTGATGCTGAAATACAATTCGCTGCTCAACGAGACGACCGAGCACCAGCGGCTGCTGATGGCGCTGGAGCATCACCTGAACGACGATGTGCGCAAGCACGGCCTGAGCTACGTCGATCCCAAGCGCATGCAGTCGAGCATCGAGACCGTGGTGAAGGTGCAGAACTTCGAGCGCACGCCGAGCCTGGAGAGCGTCTGGACCGACAAGTTCCTGCCGCCGGCGGCCGAGCGCATCCCGCCTGCGCTCGGCAAATAGCACTCCGATCCGGCATCTGCGCGCAGCGGCGCAGGCGCTCTCATCACTCGCGCTACGGAGAGGAACAGGCGTGTTGGCCCGAGAAGAGCCCATCATCAAACTGACCGGCGCCAGCCTCGCCTATGGCGGCGCCGGCGGCATGATCGCGCTCACCGATACCGACCTCACCATCCAGAAAGGCGAGTTCGTCGCGGTGGTGGGGCCGAGCGGCTGCGGCAAGTCTTCGCTGCTCAAGCTCGTTTCCGGGCTGCATCCGCCGCTCAAAGGCTCCGTGCAGGTCAACGGCGCCGCCGTGACCGGACCGCTGCGCATCTGCGGCATGGCGTTCCAGAACTCGACCTTGCTGCCGTGGCGCACCACGCTCGACAACGTGCTGCTGCCGATGGAGATCGTGGAGCCGCACGCGGCGCGCTTCCGCCGCCACCGCGCCGAGTACCAGGCGCAGGCGCGCGCGCTGCTGCATTCGGTCGGGCTTGCCGGTTTCGAGGAGAAGTATCCGTGGCAGCTCTCCGGCGGCATGCAGCAGCGCACGTCGCTGTGCCGCGCGCTCATCCACGCGCCGCAACTGCTGCTGCTGGACGAGCCGTTCGCGGCGCTCGACCCGTTCACGCGCGAAGAGCTGTGGGACGTGGTGCAGAACCTCTGGATCGAGCGCAAGCCGACCGTGATCTTGGTGACCCACGACCTGCGCGAGGCCGTGTACCTCGCCGACACGATCTACGTGATCAGCCCGCGTCCCGGCCGCGTGCTGTCGCGCACCGATATCGACCTGCCGCGCCCGCGCCGGCTGAAGGATACGTTCGAGCCGGGCTTCATCGAGCTCGTGCAGGCGCTGCGCGAGCAGATCGCCACCGGCTCACGCCAATGAACAACACCCAGCTCATCAAGCGCGCGGTGCCGTGGCTGGTCACCATCGGCTTCTTCGTGCTGTGGCAGCTCGCCTGCGTGGCGCTCAACATCGACACCTTCATCCTGCCGTCGCCGTTCACGGTGGCGCAGTCGCTGGCGAAGCACACCGGGCTGATCCTCGCCAACTCGCTGCAGACGCTGTTCACCACCCTGGTCGGCTTCGCGCTCGGCGTCGGCTTCGGCCTCGCGCTCGGCCTCCTGGTCGGGATCTCGCGGCTGGTTTACGACGGCATCTATCCGGTGATGATCGGGTTCAACTCGATCCCGAAGGTGGCGCTGGTTCCGGTGCTGGTGATCTGGTTCGGCATCGGCACCGTGCCGGCGATCCTCACCGCGTTCGCCAGCTCGTTCTTCCCGGTGGTGGTGAACGTCGCCACCGGCCTCGCCACCATGGAGCCGGAACTGCAGGACGTGCTGCGCGCGCTCGGCGCCCGCAAGTGGCAGATCATGGTGAAGGTCGGCATCCCGCGCGCGATGCCGTATTTCTTCGCCTCGCTGAAGGTGGCGATCACGCTGGCGTTCATCGGCTCGGTGGTGTCGGAAACCGTGGCGGCGAATTCCGGCATCGGCTGGCTGATGATGACGGCGAGCGGCCGCTTCGACGTCCCGCTGGTGTTCGCCGGCCTGGTGGTCGTAGCCGCCATGGGCATCGTCATGTATGAGGTGTTCGCGATGCTCGAGCGCCGCGTGACGTTCTGGGCGACCCGAGCCGCCGACGCGCCGACCTGAGCGACACTCTCAAACCCTCACCCTGAGGAGCCCGCCGCGAGGCGGGGATCGTGAAGGGCGAGCCCCACTGCTGCGTCACGGGCCTGCATCCTTCGAGACGCGCCCTTGCGGGGCGCTCCTCAGGATGAGGGGTGAGGGTCCCGCGAGCACATTCGAACGGACCGACGATGCAAGACACGACTCATCCGACGCTTCCCCTCACCGGGGCCTGCCAATGCCGCGCCGTGCGCTACGAGATCCGCGCCGAGCCGCTGACGCTCTACGCCTGCCACTGCACCGAGTGCCAGCGCCAGTCCGGCAGCGCCTTCGCGCTCTCGATGGTGGTGGCGCGCGACGCCGTCGTCACCGTCGCGGGCAAGCCGAAAGCCTGGCGGCGCATGCACGAAAGCGGCCGCGCGGCGCAGTGCCTGTTCTGCCCCGAATGCGGCACGCGGCTCTGGCACGAGCCGGAGCGCAATGCCGCCATCACCATCCTCAAGCCAGGTACGCTCGACGATACCAGCTGGCTGCGGCCGGTCGGGCATATCTGGACCCGCAGCGCGCAGGACTGGATCGATCTGCCGGAAGCGTCCCTGCTCTATCCGCAGCAGCAGCCCGCACTCGACGATATGTGCGCCGCGTGGACCGAGCGGCGCTCCGAGCCGGTGCGCGCGCGCTAGTCATCAACACCATCCCCGTCATTCCGGAAGCCGCGCAGCGGCTGTCCGGATAACGGCTGACGGTTCTTGGAATTCCGGTCACGCGGCCTGGTCGCGGCGCGCCGGCAGCTCCAGGAACCCGAACAGGATGTGATAAAAGCGGTGTTTGTTGAGGCCGAGATGCGCGATATGCGCGGTGCCCGGCAGCACCGTGATCTGCTTGTCGGAATTCGGCAGCCGCTCGAAGAAATTGGTGAGATCCTCGATGCTGGCGATGCCGTCGTGCTCGCCGCGCAGGATCAGCGTCGGCACCGTGATCTGCGTCGGATCGACCACCGGCAGGTTCTCGCACATGTCGACATAGGTGCCGGTCGGCACCGCATCGCCGTATGAAAGCTGCAGGTCGGCGACCGCCTCCGCCACCGCGATGTCGGAGGTGCCGGGCTTGTCGCGCGTGAAGATGCCAATGACGTGGTCGCGGGTGAGCTTGCGCATGTTGCTGGCCTTGTAGGCGTCGAGCCCCTCGCGCCGCTTGGCGAGCGTCGGCGATCCCTCCCCGGTCCACACGAACGCGTCGAGCACCAGCCGCTCGACCTGCTGCGGCCGCTTCTGCGCGAACAGCGCCGCCCGCAGCGCACCCGACGACTGGCCGTAGAACAGGTATTGCGAGCGGCCGGTCTCGCGCTGCAGGATCGGCAGCGCGGCGGAGATGTCGTCGACCGCCATGGCGATGTTGGAGCTGCTCGCCGTGCGCGAGGACTTGCCGTAGCCCTCGTGATCGAGCGTCCACACGTCGTAGCCGCGCTCGGCGAACTGGTCCATCATGGAATAGGCGGAGCCGTGTCCCGGCACCTGCAGGTCGTAGCTCGGCATCGCGCTCAGCGACGAGCCGTGCACCAGCACCAGCACCGGCTTGCCGCTCGGCGTGTCCTTGTACTTGCGGAAGACGTGCAGCTTCACGTCGCCCTTGGTCGCCGCGTATTCTTTGCCGGTGATCGCCATGATGTTCCCCGCTGCGCGGACGGCATGATCAATGGCCTGGATCGCCTGTCAAGGACGTTGACCGAAGGGCATGATCCCGGTACCCCAGAGTGGCGCGTACGCAGGAGCTCAGCCGCTCGCGGCGTATCGGCCCGATGTTCCGGAGAATCGGTGTAGTTCTGCTCGGGTTCCGCCGTTTCTCCCCTGTTCTTCCGTTTGGTCCGCGTTGATCCCCGCATGAAAGCCGCACTCAAGCCGCGCCGGAAAGCCTCCGAGCCGGACCTCAAGCAACCGCAGCCGGAGGTGCAGATCGGCGCCCGCATGCGGCATGCGCGGCTCGCCAAGGGCTATACGCTGAAACAGCTCGCGGACGCGGTAAGCTGCTCTGAAAGCTTGATTTCCAAGGTCGAGAACGACAAGATCCGGCCGTCGATCTTCATGCTGCATCGGCTGACGCAGGCGCTCGAGACCAACATCGCGGAGCTGTTTTCGGCGCCGGATCCCGGGCTGCTGCCGGTGCGGATCGTGCGTGCCGATCAGCGGCCCACTTTCCATGTTGATCCGGATTGGAACGCCGGCGACGGCGTCTGGCTCGAGCGGTTGATCGCGCCCGCAAAGGGCGGGCTGCTGCAGGCCAACATCCTCAACCTGGCGCCCGGCGCGCGCAGCGACGGCGTGATCCAGCACAACGGCGAGGAGCTCGGCTTCGTGGTCGAGGGCCTGCTGGAGCTGATCGTCGACGAGGTCGTGTACGTGCTGCGCGCCGGCGATTCTTTCTTCTTTCCCTCCTCGATGGCGCACGGCTACCGCAACAGCGGCGACGCGCTGGTGCGCGTCTTGTGGGTGAATACGCCGCCGAGCTTCTGACCCGCCAGCCGGGATTTTCTCACCTTTTCATCTGTAGCGGAGCCACGACATGAGCAGCGCCGTCGCAACCTCGACGCGGCCAAGCGGCCAGGAGCATTGGACCCACAAGGGCGACGTCCGCCTCTTTCTGTGGGAGAAGCGGCGCGCGCCCGGCACCGCCGACCGCGGCACCATCCTGTTCGTGCATGGCTCCTCGATGGCGTCGCAGCCGACTTTCGACCTGCAGGTCGAAGGCCGTCCGGATTCCTCGGCGATGGACTGGTTCGCGGCGCGCGGCTTCGACACCTGGTGCGTCGACATGGAGGGCTACGGCCGCTCCGACAAGAAGCGCGACATCAACTCCGACATCGCGAACGGCGCCGACGACCTCGCCGCCGCGTCCGCCTACATCCAGAAGACGCGCAATTGCGGACCGCTGCTGGTGTACGGGATCTCATCCGGCGCGCTGCGCGCCGCGGCATTTGCCGAGCGGCACCCGGAGCGGGTGCGGCGGCTCGCGCTCGACGCCTTCGTGTGGACCGGCGAAGGCTCTCCGACGCTCGCGGAGCGCAAGAAGAAGCTGCCGCAGTTCCAGGCCAACAACCGCCGCCCGATCGACAAGCCGTTCGTCTATTCGATCTTCCAGCGCGATCACGCCGGCGCCGCCGAAGAGCGGGTGATCGAGGCCTTCGCCGACGCCATCCTGGCGCTCGACGATTCGGTGCCGACCGGAACCTACGTCGATATGTGCTCGCGGCTTCCGCTGGTCGATCCGGAAAAGATTGCGGTACCGACGATCGTCATGCGCGGCCAGTGGGACGGCATCGCCAGCTTCGAAGACCTGGTGCGCTTCTTCGCGAAGCTGCCGAACCCGGACAAGCAGTTCGCCGTGATGCCCGGCATCTCGCACGCGTCGTTCCAGCAGAAGAACTACGCGATCGTCTACCACATCCTGTTCGGCTTCTTCTCGCAGCCGGAGCCGGTCTACCGCGGCTGAACGCGACCGCGTTCGGGTTAGTGACCCGGACGCACTTTCGTCCTTCCGTTCTGCGCCGGCATGCGCACCTTGCCGCGGCTGTAGCCCGGAGAAACCAGTTCCAGCAGCCGTTCGACCTCCGCGTCGAGATAGGCATTCGCGATCAGCGTGGCGCGCAGGGCGGCTCGCATGTCGCCTCCGCAGAGCGCGATCGCAGTCTCCACGTCGGTCTCGATGTCGGTCGCTTGAGGATCGATCCGGAGGGCAGTCTTCGCCACGTGTCTTCTCCCGTGCTGGGCACATGCTTTAAGGCCATGCGCGACCCGGGCCAAGCAGAATGTTCCTTTTTTGTTCACTCTCCTGTGGACAGCCGCGCTTCAGGCCCGCTGTTTGCGAAACACGAGGCTGAGATTGTTGGCCGGCATCGTCACGCGCTCGACCAGATCAAGACCTGCCGCTCCGGCGAGCGCACGGACATCGGCGATGTCGCGCACGCCCCAGGCGGGATCGCGCGCGCGCAACGAGGCGTCGAACGCCGCGTTGGTCGGCGCCGTGTGCTCGCCGTTCTCCTTGTAGGGCCCAT
This sequence comes from Xanthobacteraceae bacterium, assembly GCA_036402635.1. Lineage (GTDB taxonomy): Bacteria > Pseudomonadota > Alphaproteobacteria > Rhizobiales > Xanthobacteraceae > DASWSO01. Next base: position 4,391 of record DASWSO010000609.1, on the reverse strand, counting down.
AGAGATACAGCACGCCGCGGGGCGGCAGCACGCGCGCCGCGCCCGCCATCAGGCCCTCGGCCGCGGTCCAGGGCGAGATGTGGATCATGTTGATCGCGACCAGCGCATCCGCATGGGCGACCGGCCAGACCGGGGCGCACACGTCGAGCGCCAGCGGTGGCAGCAGGTTCGGCAAACCGACGAGCTCGCGGTGTGCCGCGACGCTGCGTCGCGCGTCCTCGTCCGTGTCCGTGGGCTGCCAGGTGAGATGCGGCAGCGCGGCGGCGAAGTGCGCCGCGTGCTCGCCGGTGCCGCTCGCCACTTCCAGCACGGTGCCACGCCCGGGCAGCACGCGGCGCAGCACCAGCAGGATGGGGTCGCGGTTGCGCGCCACCGAGGGCGAGGTCTGCGCGCCGGCGATGACCGCTTGGGCAATGCTCATCGGCTTCACACCGGATCCCAGCTGAACACGTCCTGGCTGCGGTCGAGCGGGTAGAAATCCGCCTTCAGCGCGGGCATCGCATGCTCGGCGATCGTCTGCGGCGTCCAGCCCTCGCCGGAATGGATCGAGCGCAGCGGCCGCGGCTGGCTGATCAGGAAAATCTCGTTCGCTCGCACTGCGAAAATCTGCCCGCTGACGTCCTTTGCGGCGGCACTCGCGAGATAGACCGCGAGCGGCGCGATCTTGCCGGCGTCCATGGTCTTGAGCTTGTCCACGCGCGCCTGCTGCTCCGGCGTCTCCGCCGGAATGGAGCCGATCATGCGGCTCCAGGCGAAAGGCGAGATGCAGTTGGAGCGCACGTTGAAGCGCGCCATGTCGAGCGCGATCGATTTCGACAGGCCGGCAATCCCGAGCTTGGCGGCGGCGTAGTTCGCCTGCCCGAAATTGCCGACCAGCCCACTGGTCGAGGTCATGTGCACGTAGGCGCCGCTCTGCTGCTCGCGGAAATAGGGCGCGGCGGCGCGGCTGACGTTGAAGGAGCCGTTGAGGTGCACGTCGATCACGGCCTGCCATTCGGCCGGCGACATCTTGAAGAAGATGCGGTCGCGCAGGATGCCGGCGTTGTTCACCACTGCGTCGATGCGGCCGAAGCGGTCGAGAGCGCTTTGCACGATGGCGCTGGCGCTCTGCGCGGTCGCTACACTGTCGGTGTTGGCGACCGCGCTCCCGCCCGCCGCCGCGATCTCGTCGACCACCTTCTGCGCCGGACCGACGTCGCTGCCCACCCCGCCCACTGAGGTGCCGAGGTCGTTGACCACGACCTGCGCGCCTTCCTTCGCCATCAGCAGCGCAATGTGTCGCCCGATGCCGCCGCCGGCGCCGGTGACGACGACGACTTTCCCATGCATCATGCTTGGCAAGACCGACCTCCCGATTGTTTTGCCGAACTCTAAGCCGGAACCGCGCTGCTGTCTGTCTTCACCTCGCCCGCTGGCGGGAGAGGCGGCGCCCACCCTGCCGTCAGTACCGGAGGAATCCCCATGTGCCAGTTCTGCTCGCTCTCGCGCCGGCCATTTCCCCGCAGCATTGCCGGCGAAGGCGCTCCGGCGGCGCGCTTCGAAGCCACCGTGGCGCCGGTGATCCTCGGCGGCGGAAAGTATCGCTACCGGGTGGAGGAAGGCTGGGGCGAGCTCCCCGACGGCTGGAGCTACGGCGACGCGCCCGCCGTCTGCGTCGACAGCCGCGATAACGTCTACGTCTTCACCCGCGGCAAGCATCCGGTGATCGTGTTCGACCGCGCCGGCAAGTTCCTGCGCTCGTGGGGTTACGACATCGGCTTCGTCAATGCCCACGGCGCCGCGATCGGGCCTGACGACCTGCTCTACCTCACCGACGACTTCGGCCATGCGGTGCGCAAGTGCACGCCCGACGGCAAGGTGCTGCTGACCATCGGCACGCCGAAGCAGGCGGCGCCGCGCTTTTCCGGCGAGCCGTTCAACCGCTGCACCCACACGGCGCTGTCGCCGCAGGGCGACATCTACGTCTCCGACGGCTACGGCAACGCGCGGGTGCACAAGTATTCGCCCGATGGCAAGCTGCAGTTCTCCTGGGGCGAGCCCGGCACCGGGCCCGGCCAGTTCAACCTCGTGCACAACATCTGCTGCGACGATGACGGCTGGGTCTATGTCGCCGACCGCGAGAACCACCGCGTGCAGGTGTTCGACCGCAACGGCAAATACGAGACGCAATGGCGCAACCTGGCGCGGCCGTGCGGCCTCTATGTCGGCCGCGGCAAGGATCCGCTTGCCGTGATCGGCGAGCTCGGCCCGGAGACCGCCGGGACCATGATGAAGGACGTGCCGAACCTCGGCCCGCGCGTCTCCATCGTTTCGGCGCAGGGCGACGTGCTGGCGCATCTCGGAACCCGCTCCGCGGGCGAGGAGCCGGGGCGGTTCATTGCGCCGCACGGCATCGCCGTCGACTCGCGCGGCGACATCTACGTCGCCGAAGTCGCCAACACCTACTGGCCGTTCCTGTTCGGCAACAAGCCCGACCACGAGCTGCGCTGCTTGCAAAAGCTCGTCAAAGTGGATTGACCGCGGCGGCTACAAACGCGAAAGCAGCGGGGCTGAACACGAAACGTGCCGGAGTACTCGGAAATGAAGCGCCGCGAGTTCCTGAAAGCCTCCGCCCTCGTGGCCGCGAGCGGCGCGGTGGCGGCGCCGGCGATCGCGCAGAGTGCGCCGACGCTGCGCTGGCGGCTGCAGTCGAGCTATCCCATGTCGCTGGAGACGCTGCACGGGGCCTGCGTGTTCTTTGCCAAGGCGATCGCGGAGGCCACAGACAACCGGTTCAGCATCGAGGTGTTCCCGGCCGGCGCGCTGGTGCCGCCGCTCGGCGTCGTCGACGCGGTGCAGACCGGCAGCGTCGAGATCGGCTACACCGGTTCGTACTTCTACATCGGCAAGGATACGGCTTACGCGTTCGGCACCGGCATCCCGTTCGGGCTCAACAGCCGGCAGCACAATGCCTGGTTCTACCAGGGCGGCGGCGCCGAGCTGCTGAACGAGTTCTACACCAGCCAAAACATGTACCACCTGACCGGCGGCAACACCGGCACGCAGATGGCGGGCTGGTTCCGCAAGGAGCTCAAGACCACCGCCGACCTCTCCGGGCTGAAGATGCGCACCGCCGGATTTTCCGGCCGCATCATGCAGAAGTTCGGGCTGGTGCCGCAGCAGCTCGGCGCCGCCGATACCTACGCGGCGCTGGAGCGCGGCGTGCTCGACGCCGCCGAGTGGGTCGGTCCTTACGACGACGAGAAGATCGGCTTCGTGAAGATCGCGCGCTACTACTATTATCCGAGCTTCTGGGAAGGCAATTCGGCGCTCAGCTTCTTCATCAATCTGGACCGCTGGAACGCGCTGCCACGCAGCTATCAGTCGATCGTCACCTCGGCCGCGATGGCGGCGGCGTCCGACATGCAGGCGAAATACGACGCGCTCAATCCGCCGGCGCTGTATCGGCTGGTCGGTGCCGGCGCGCAGCTGCGCGCGATCCCGCCGGAGATCCTGTCCGACTGCTACAAGGCGGCGACCGAAGTCTATCGCGAGCTGGCCGAGCAGAACCCGCGCTTCAAGAAGCTATACGACCACGTGATCGCGTTCCGCGACATGAACTACAAGTGGTGGCAGATTTCCGACTTCAGCTACGACGCATTGATGCTGCGGGTGATCGGCCAGCGCACGTAGGTTAGCTGCCTCGGCGCCTCAAAGCTTCTCGTCGGCGCAAGCGTTGCGCACGGTCTTGGCGTCGCGCAGCGTCTGCTTCACCGCCGCCGGCGCCAGATAGCCGAAGTCGGACGCAATCAGCCGGCCATCCTGCACCTTGCTCCTGAGCGTGGCGAGCACGCGGTCCTTGGTGCTGCGCAGCGATTGCAGCTCGTAATCCAGCCTGTTGGGCGCCCGCTTGTCCTGCACCTTGGCCATGGTCTGCGCGAACCCGTCCGGGCGCGGCGGGGCCTTGCCCTCCGCGAGCGCAATGTCGGCCTGACGCACGAAGCTGTTGACCGCCTCGATCGCGAGCGCCCGATTGTCCGGGTCGCACAGCATGCGGCCGTTCTGCCGATAGACGCAGTCTGCCACTTCACGCCACAGCACTGCGAAGCCGACCGAGTCGGCACCCTCCTGCTGGACTCCGATCATCGCGCCAATGCGCGCCACATGACTGCCGGCCTGCAGCAGCCGGTAGAGATCGGCCGGCTGCGCCCGCTCCATCGGCTCGAGCCCAAACAGGTGGAACGGCACGCAGGCGCGCAATAACGGTGCGGCCTCGGCGTGGCCGACGCGCGCGGCTCCCCACGAGGCCGGAGTTGGGTCCGCCTTGCTGGTCGCTCCTGGCACGTTCGCCATCAGGTGCGGCAGCATGGTCCAACCGAGCACGACGGCGGCGCTGATCGCGAACGCCGCCA
>DASWSO010000608.1:0-14547 GCA_036402635.1 Xanthobacteraceae bacterium | reverse complement strand
AGCGCGACCAGGACGCGCTTGTTGGTCGGGATATTGACGCCTGCGATGCGGGCCAAGGCCTTACTCCTCGCGCGGGCTTGAGCTAACGCCAAGCGGCCGCGGAAATGGGTGCTGTTCTTGCTTCAATGTGCAAGCGACGCTGCCCGCCCTCTGCCCAGAGGCCCGGCAACGTCCCAATCGGTCCCTAACGGATGCTGGGTATTAAAGGATTCAAAAGCCACTCGTCAACCGCCCAGCGTGCACAAATCCGGCAATTCTTTGCCCAAGGTAACCCGGAGCGCCACCCTCAGGCCGCCGACGTGCGGCTTTGTGCCAGCGCCCGGTCGATCGCCTCGGCTACCTCCCCGATCGGGGCCATGCCATCCACCGCCCGCAGGTTGCCGCGGCGGCCGTAATACTCGACCAGGGGCGCCGTCTGCCCATTGTAGGCATCGAGCCTAGTCTTCAGCGATTCGGCGTTGTCGTCGGGCCGGATCGCCTCGCCGCGGGCCAACATCTCGGCGACCCGCGTCTCGATCCGGCGCAGCAGCGCGGCCTCATCTACTTTCAGTTGAATGACCGCGTCGAGGTCCATGTCCTTGCGCGCCAGCATGGCGTCGAGCGCCTCCGCCTGCGCCACCGTCCGCGGAAAGCCGTCGAGCACGAAACCGGCCCGCGCGTCCGGCTGGTCGATGCGGTCGGAGACGATCCCGACCACCACCTCGTCGGGGACGAGCTGGCCGCGCGCCATCACGTCCTTGGCCTTCAGCCCGATCGGGGTTCCGGCGGCGACCGCCGCCCGCAGCATGTCGCCGGTGGAAAGTTGCGGAATTGCGTATTTCTGCAGGAGGCGCTGTGCCTGCGTGCCTTTCCCGGCCCCCGGCGGTCCGAGCAGGATCAACCTCATGTACCCCCCGCAACTCCTGCGCCGCCTGTCCGGCGGGCGGGCGGACTATAGCCCCCCGCGCCGCGCGGACACTGCGCTCTAACGCCGCCGTCCGCGCAGCTTTGAGCGCTTGATCAAGCCTTCGTACTGATGGGCGAGCAGATAGCCCTGGATCTGCGCGACCGTATCCATGGTGACGCTGACCACGATCAGCAGCGAGGTACCACCGAAATAGAACGGAACCGATGCGTACGAAATCAGCATTTCCGGGATCAGGCAAACGATGGCCAGGTAGATCGCCCCCACCACCGTGATGCGGGACAGCACGTAGTCGATGTATTCGGCCGTACGCTCCCCGGGGCGGATGCCGGGAATGAAGCCGCCGTGCTTCTTCAGGTTATCGGCGGTCTCGGTCGGGTTGAACACGACCGCCGTGTAGAAGAACGCGAAGAACACGATCAGGCCGACATAGATCACCATGAAGGCGGGGCGGCCGTGGCTCAGCTGGGTGGTGATGAAGTTGAACCATTCAGGCCCCTGCCCGGCATTGAAGTTCGCGATCGTCGCCGGCAGCAGCAGCAGCGAGGAGGCGAAGATCGGCGGGATGACGCCCGAGGTGTTGAGCTTGAGCGGCAGATGCGAGGACTGCCCCTCGAACATCTGGTTGCCGACCTGCCGTTTTGGATACTGGATCAGCAGGCGGCGCTGCGCGCGCTCCATGAACACGATGAAGGCGATGACGACGACCGCCATCAGCAACACGGCCAGGATGATGCCGGTCGAGAGCGCGCCCTGACGCCCCAGTTCCAGGGTGCCGGCGATCGCCGACGGCAGCTCGGCCACGATGCCGGCCAGGATGATCAGCGAAATGCCGTTGCCGATGCCGCGCGAGGTCACCTGCTCGCCGAGCCACATCAGGAACATGGTGCCGCCGGTCAGCGTGATCACCGTCGAGATGCGGAAGAACAAGCCCGGATCGGCGACGACGTTGCCGCCGCCCTCCAGCCCGATGGCGATGCCGTAGGACTGGAACGCCGCCAGGATCACCGTCAGGTAACGGGTGTACTGGTTGATGGTCTTGCGGCCCTGCTCGCCTTCCTTCTTCAGGTTTTCGAGCGTGGGCGACACCGTCGTCATCAGCTGCAGGATGATCGATGCCGAGATGTACGGCATGATGTTCAGCGCGAAGATCGCCATGCGCTGGATGCCGCCGCCCGAGAACATGTTGAACATGCCCAGGATGCCGCCGGACTGCGTGCGGAAGATCTGCTCCCACTGGCCCGGGTCGATGCCGGGCAGCGGGATGTAGGTGCCGAGCCGGTAGACCAGCAGCGCGCCGAGCGTGAACCAGATGCGCTTCTTCAGCTCCTCGGCTTTCGCCAAGGCGCCGAAGTTGAGGTTTGCCGCCAGTTGTTCCGCTGCAGAGACCATTTTGTGCCCCGTGCAAGAGCCTTTGGACGTGGCCTCATCCTGCGAGACGGCCGCGGTGCGGCCCGCTCAGGACGAGGAGCAATTCCTCACGGCGAGCAGCGGCGCACGCCGCCGCGGCTCGAACCATGAGGCCCGTGGTGGCCCCATATAGTGGCTACGCAGCCGCCTCGCCCGCCTCCGGCCGCGGATTGAGGATCTCGATCGATCCGCCGGCCTTCTCGACCGCCGCCCGCGCCGACTTGGACGCGCCGGCGACGGAGAAATTCGCCTTCGCCTTGAGCTCGCCGACGCCGAGCAGCCGCACCCCGTCGAGCGGGCGGCGCAGCACGCGCGCCTTCACCAGCGCGGCGACGTCGATGGTGGCACCGGCCTCGAGCTTGCCGGCGTCGATCGCCTCCTGCACGCGGTCGAGGTTGACCTCGTTGAATTCGAGCCGGAACGGCTTGTTGAAGCCGCGCTTCGGCAGCCGGCGATGCAACGGCATCTGCCCGCCCTCGAAGCCCTTGATGGCGACGCCGGAACGAGCCTTCTGGCCCTTCACGCCGCGGCCGCCGGTCTTGCCCTTGCCGGAGCCGATGCCGCGGCCGACGCGCTTGCCGAACTTGCGCGCGCCTTCCTTGTCCTGGATTTCGTTGAGCTTCATCGGTCTCGTCCTTCGAACTTCTCACGCGTCATGCGCGGGCTTGACCCGCGCATCCATCAAGAAAACCAACGCATTCGTTGTTTCGATGGATGGCCAGGTCAAGCCGGCCATGACGAAAGCGATCTACTCCCCCACCACCCGCACGAGATGCTGCACCTTGGCAATCATCCCACGCGTCGAGGGGTTGTCGGGCAGCTCGGCGACGCGGCCGAGCTTGTTGAGGCCGAGCCCGATCAGCGTCTCGCGCTGATCGTGCTTGCGGCGGATCGGGCTGCCGATCTGCTCGACCTTCACGGTCGTTCCAGCTTTGCTCGCGTTCATATCGCTCTCCGGGCACGGACCTTCGTCCGCGCCAGCTCCTTAGTCGGTGGCCGGCGGCTCGCCGTCGCCGCGGTCTGGCCGGCGCGCTTGTAGCGCCGAGACCTTGATGTTGCGGCGGGCCGCAACTGAGCGCGGCGAATCCTGGTGCTTGAGGGCGTCGAAGGTCGCCCGCACCATGTTGTACGGGTTGGACGAGCCGAGCGACTTCGCCACCACGTCCTGCATGCCGAGCGTTTCGAACACGGCGCGCATCGGGCCGCCGGCGATCACGCCGGTGCCGGGAGGCGCCGCGCGCAGAAACACCTTGCCGGCGCCGTGGCGGCCATGCACGTCGTGGTGCAGCGTGCGGCCCTCGCGCAGCGGCACGCGGATGAGCGTGCGCTTGGCGGATTCGGTCGCCTTGCGGATCGCCTCCGGCACCTCGCGCGCCTTGCCGTGCCCGAAGCCGACGCGGCCCTTCTGGTCGCCGACGATGACGAGCGCGGCGAAGCCGAAACGCCGGCCGCCCTTCACCACCTTGGCGACGCGGTTGATGTGGACGAGCTTGTCGACGAACTCGCTGTCGCGCTCTTCGCGGCGATCACGGTCACGGCCACCTCTGCGGCCTCGATCCGAGCCTCCCGGTTGTAAAGCCATCAGAAATTCAGCCCTCCTTCCCGGGCCGCGTCGGCCAGCGCCTTGACGCGACCGTGGTATAGATATTGGCCGCGGTCGAACACCACGTCCTTATGGCCGGCCTGCACGGCGCGCTCGGCGACCAGCTTGCCGACCGCCTTGGCCGCGTTGACGTCGGCGCCGGTCTTCAGGTTGCCGCGCAGGTCCTTCTCGGTGGACGCCGCCGCCGCGATCGTGACACCTTTGGTGTCGTCGATCACCTGCGCATAGATGTGCTTGGAGGAGCGGAATACCGACAGCCGAAGGCGGCCGTTCGCCGCCGCCTTGACGGCACGGCGCACGCGGGCCTCGCGCCGCTGTATCGGGCTACGAAAGCTAGGCATCACTCGGTCTCCGTATCCGGCTCTTCGGCGAGGAAAGCGCCGAACGCCTCCCCCCACTGGGCGCCGTACAGCGCCGGTGCAAACGACACCCGCTTCTCCGCAGCGACGTTCCCCGGAACGAGGATCGCGCGCGGCGCGCGGTGCGTGGCGTAGAATTCGGCCAGCGTCATTTCTTTTTGCCTTCCTTGCGGAAGATGTACTCGCCCGCATACTTCACGCCCTTGCCCTTGTAGGGCTCGGGCGGACGGTAGCCGCGGATTTCCGCCGCCACCTGCCCGACCTTCTGACGGTCGATGCCGGTCACCACCACCTCGGTCGGCCGCGGCGTCACGATCTGAATCCCTTCCGGGATCGGATACACGACGTCATGGCTGAAGCCGAGCGCGAGCTGCAGGTTCTTGCCCTGCACAGCCGCACGGTAGCCGACGCCGGTGATCTCCAGCCGCTTCTCGAAGCCCTGCGTAACGCCGGCGATCAGGTTGGCGATCTGCGTGCGCGAGAGGCCCCACATGGCGCGTGCCCGCTGGGTTTCGGCGCGCGGCGTGACCATCACTCCGCCTTTGTCCATTGCGACGGTGACGTCGCCGTGCAGCACCGCCTGCAGGGCCCCTTTCGGCCCCTTCACCTTGACGGTCTGCCCTTCGACGCTCGCCTGCACCCCGGAGGGCACCGGGACCGGCCTTTTGCCAATTCGTGACATTGTCGGTCCTTTCCTCAGAACACCGTGCAGAGCACTTCGCCGCCGACATTCTGCTCGCGCGCGGAATGGTCCGCCATCACCCCTTTCGGGGTCGACAGGATGGCGACGCCGAGACCGTTGCCGATGCGTGGCAGATTCTTCACCGAGGCATAGACCCGGCGGCCCGGCTTCGATACCCGGGCGATCTCGCGGATCACCGGCTCGCCATCGAAATACTTGAGCTCGATGTCGAACTCGGAGCGGCCGTTGCCGAGCTCGGTGCTCGAATAGTCGCGGATATAGCCTTCGCTCTTGAGCACTTCCAGCACGCTGGCGCGCAGCCGCGAGCCGGGCGTCGCGACGCGCGTCTTGTTGCGCATCTGCGCGTTGCGGATGCGGGTGATCATATCGCCCAACGGATCGTTCAAAGACATCGATCGATCCTCCTCACCAGCTCGACTTCACGAGGCCCGGGATCAGCCCCTTGGACCCGAGCTCGCGCAGCGCGATACGGCTCATCTTGAGCTTGCGGTAATAGGCGCGCGGCCGGCCGGTGATCTCGCAGCGATTGCGCACCCGCGTCGCCGACGAGTTGCGCGGCAGCTCGGCGAGCTTCAACGTGGCGGCGAACCGCTCCTCCATCGCCGCGTTCTTGTCGCGCGCGATCTCCTTCAGGCGGGCCCGCCGGGAGGCCGTCCGCTGCACCAACCTGGCGCGGCGGTTGTTCTTCTCGATCGAACTCTTCTTCGCCATCCAAGGCTCTCCTTAAGTGTCCGCGTTTGAGGTCGGCTTTGCCGGCCGCCTCACTGCCGGAACGGGAAGTTCATCGCGGCGAGAAGCGCGCGCGCTTCATCGTCGCTCTTCGCGGTGGTGCAGATCACGACGTCCATGCCCAGCACCGCCTCGGTCTTGTCGTAGTCGATCTCCGGGAACACGATGTGCTCCTTGATGCCGAGCGCGTAGTTGCCGCGCCCGTCGAAGCTCTTCGGGCTGAGCCCGCGGAAATCCCGCACGCGCGGCAGCGCGATGTTCACCAGCCGGTCGACGAACTCGTACATGCGCCGATTGCGCAGCGTGACCTTGGCGCCGATCGGCTGATTCTCGCGCAGCTTGAAGTTCGAGATCGCCTTGCGCGACTTGGTGATCACCGCCTTCTGGCCGGCGATCAACGAGAGGTCGTTGGCGGCCGTCTCGACCTTCTTGCGGTCGTTGACGCCTTCGCCGACGCCCATGTTGAGCACCACCTTGGTGATCACCGGCACCTGCATCGCGTTCTCGTAGCCGAACTGCTCGATCAGCGCCTTGCGGATCTCCTCGTCGAACTGCTTGCGCAGGCGCGCCGGGCCGGTCGGCTCGGCGGCCGCCGGTGCGGCGTCGGCCTTGCCCTTGTCGCCCTTCGCCGCCCTGGCGGCAGCTTCGGCCTTCTTGTCGGCCTTGGCGGCGACGTCAGGGTTGCCGCCCTTCGGCGTCTTGTCGGTCTTCTGGCCCTTGTCGGCTTTCTTGCCGTCGGCCTTTTTCTCTTTATCAGCCATCGATCTCGACTCCCGAGCGCTTCGCCACGCGCACCTTCTTGCCGTCCGCCAGGATCTTGAAGCCGACGCGGGTCGGCTTGCCGTCCTTCGGATCGGCGAGCGCGATGTTGGACAGGTGGACGGGCGCCTCCTTGGAGATGATCCCGCCTTCCTGCTGCGCGCTCTGGCGCTGGTGACGCTTCACCATGTTGACCCCGCGCACCAAGGCGCGGCTTTCGGTCGGACGCATCTCGACCACCTCGCCGGTGCGGCCCTTGTCGCGACCGGTGAGCACGACCACCCGATCGCCTTTCTTGATCTTTGCCGCCATCACAGCACCTCGGGCGCGAGCGAAATGATCTTCATGTGGTTCTTGGCGCGCAGCTCGCGCGGCACCGGCCCGAAGATGCGGGTGCCAATCGGCTCCGCCTGGTTGTTGATCAGCACGGCCGCGTTGCGGTCGAAGCGGATGATCGATCCGTCGGCGCGGCGGATTTCCTTGGCGGTGCGCACCACCACCGCCTTCATGACCTCGCCCTTCTTGACGCGGCCGCGCGGGATCGCCTCCTTCACGGAGACCACGATGGTGTCGCCGACGTGCGCGTATTTGCGCTTCGATCCGCCGAGCACCTTGATGCACATGACTCGCCGCGCGCCGGAATTGTCCGCCACGTCGAGGTTGGTCTGCATCTGAATCATGATGCACCTCTGCCTCTTGTTGTCCGAAACGCGCGCGGCGCTTCAAATCTGTTCCAGGTCCACCGACGGCGCGGCCTAAGGCCGCCCGCGGCAGTAGCTAAATCACGCAGCCGTGCTGCCGGAGCCCTTGGCAACCCGCTTCTCGCCGCGCACCACCGCCCAGCGCTTGCTGCGCGAGATCGGCCGATGCTCCTCGATCCACACGGTGTCGCCGACCGCGTAAGTGTTGGCCTCGTCATGGGCGGCGTAGTTCTTGGTACGCCGCACCGTCTTCTTCATCACCGGGTGAGTGAAGCGACGCTCGACCTTGACCACAACGGTCTTGTCCTGCTTGTCGCTCACCACCACGCCTTGCAGCACGCGCTTCGGCATTGCTGTTGATCTCCTTACTTCGACTGCGCCGATGCGCGCTTCTGGCGCGCGATCGTCTGGACGCGGGCAATGTCGCGCCGCACCTGGCGCACCCGCGACGTGTTCTCGAGCTGCCCGGTGGCGCGCTGGAAGCGCAGGTTGAACTGCTCCTTCTTCAGCCGCAGCAGCTCATCGCTGAGCTGGTCCGGCGTCATCGCCCGTGCGTCGTCGGCCTTCATGACAGCAAATCCTTCAACTTACTCAACAATACGCGCAACGAAGCGCGTCTTGATCGGCAGCTTGGCGGCAGCGAGCGCCAGCGCCTCCTTGGCGAGCTCGACCGGCACGCCGTCGATCTCGAACATCACGCGGCCCGGCTTGATGCGGGCGACCCACAGTTCCGGCGCGCCTTTGCCCTTGCCCATGCGCACCTCGGTCGGCTTCTTCGACACCGGCACATCCGGAAACACGCGGATCCAGACGCGGCCGGCGCGCTTCATATGGCGCGTCATCGCGCGCCGCGCCGCCTCGATCTGGCGCGCCGAGACGCGGTCCGGCTCCAGCGCCTTCAGCCCGTACTGGCCGAAGCTGAGCGTGTTGCCGCTGGAGGCGACGCCGTGGATACGGCCCTTGAACGCCTTGCGGAACTTGGTGCGGTTCGGTTGCAGCATGGCTGTACGCTCAATTCCTCAAAATCTTCGCGGCTCAGGCGGCGTCGCGGCGCGGCCGCCCGGCCTCGCCTTCGGCCAGCTTCTTGTCCTGCGCCATCGGGTCGTGCTCGAGGATCTCGCCCTTGAAGATCCACACCTTGACACCGCAGGTGCCGTAGGTGGTGAAGCCGGTCGCGACACCGAAATCGACGTCGGCGCGCAGCGTGTGCAGCGGCACGCGGCCTTCGCGGTACCACTCCATGCGCGCGATCTCGGCGCCGCCCAGACGGCCGGAGCAGTTGATGCGGATGCCTTCGGCGCCGAGCCGCATCGCCGACTGCACCGCGCGCTTCATGGCGCGGCGGAACGCCACCCGGCGCTCGAGCTGCTGCGCGATCGATTCGGCGACCAGCTGCGCGTCGAGCTCCGGCTTGCGGATTTCGACGATGTTGATGACCACGTCGGAGGTGGTGAGATCCGCCACCTTCTTGCGCAGCTTCTCGATATCGGCGCCCTTCTTGCCGATCACCACGCCCGGCCGCGCCGAGTGGATGGTGACGCGGCACTTCTTGTGCGGCCGCTCGATGATGATGCGCGAGACCGCAGCCTGCTTGAGCTGCTTCATCAGCTCTTCGCGGATCTTCATGTCCTCGTGCAGCAGCTTGCCGTATTCGCCCTTGCCGGCGAACCACCGCGAATCCCAGGTTCGGTTGATGCCGAGCCGCAGGCCGATCGGATTGACCTTCTGACCCATTCGGATCCCCTTTAGGCGCTCGCCTCGACCTGACGAACGACGATCGTCAGGTGCGAGAACGGCTTGCTGATACGGCCGGCGCGACCACGCGCGCGCGGCGAGAAACGCTTCATCACCAGGCCCTTGCCGACGTGCGCCTGGGTGACGATCAGGTCGTCGACGTCGAGGTCGTGGTTGTTCTCGGCGTTGGCGATCGCCGATTCCAGGCACTTGCGCACGTCGGCCGCGATCCGCTTGCGCGAGAACCGCAGGTCGGCGAGCGCGGTCGCCACCTTCTTGCCGCGGATCATCTGCGCCACCAAGTTGAGCTTCTGCGGGCTCACCCGGATGTTGCGGGCGACCGCCTGGGCTTCGTTCTCGGGCAGACGGCGCTCGTGCGCTTTCTTGCTCATCGTTTCAATCCTCAGGCCCGCTTCGCCTTGCGGTCCGCCGCATGGCCGTGGAACGTCCGCGTCGGCGCGAACTCGCCGAACTTGTGACCGACCATTTCCTCGGAGACCTGCACCGGGACGTGCTTCTGGCCATTATGCACACCGAAGGTCAGGCCAACGAACTGCGGAAGGATCGTGGAGCGCCGGCTCCAGATCTTGATCACTTCGTGGCGTCCGGACGCGCGCGAGGTCTCTGCCTTCTTGAGCAGATAACCGTCGACGAACGGACCTTTCCAAACTGAACGAGCCATGGGCTTCGATCCTCTTACTTCTTCTTCCGCGCGTGGCGGCTCGACACGATGAACTTCGTCGTCGACTTGTTCTTGCGCGTCTTCTTGCCCTTGGTCGGGAAGCCCCAGGGCGTGACCGGGTGGCGTCCGCCGGAGGTGCGGCCTTCGCCGCCGCCGTGCGGATGGTCGATCGGGTTCATCGAGACGCCGCGATTGTGCGGGCGGAAGCCGAGCCAGCGGTTGCGTCCCGCCTTGCCGATCGAGGTGTTCATGTGGTCGGGGTTGGAGACCGCCCCGACCGTCGCCATGCAGCGGCCATGCACCAGCCGCTGCTCGGCGGAATTGAGCCGCAGGATGACGTATTCCTGGTCGCGGCCGACGATCTGCGCGTAGCCGCCGGCGGAGCGCGCGATCTGCCCGCCTTTGCCGATCTTCAGCTCGATATTGTGCACGATCGTGCCGACCGGCATGTTCGACATCGGCATCGCGTTGCCGGGCTTCACGTCGACATGCTCGCCGGAGACGACGGTGTCGCCTTGCGCCAGGCGCTGCGGCGCCAGGATATAGGCGAGCTCGCCGTCCTGGTACTTGAGCAGCGCGATGAAGGCGGTGCGGTTCGGATCATATTCGATCCGTTCCACCCGCGCCGGCACGTCGAGCTTGCGGCGCTTGAAGTCGACCACGCGGTAGGTCTGCTTGTGGCCGCCGCCGCGGAAGCGCACCGTGATGCGCCCGTTGTTGTTCCGGCCGCCGCTGGAGCTCTTGCCCTCGGTGAGCATCTTCACCGGCTTGCCGCGGTACAGGCCCGAACGGTCGACGGTGACCAGCTGGCGCTGGCCGGGCGTCGTGGGCTTGTAAGTTTTCAGTGCCATCGATCGGTTTTCCCTGCAACGAGCCTTAGAGACCCGTCGTCACGTCGATGCGATGGCCCTCTTCGAGGGTCACGATCGCATTCTTCACGTCCGACAATTCGCCGCGGAAGCCGCGGAAAACGCGCCGCTTGCCCTTGCGGACCAGCGTGTTGACGCTCTTCACCTTGACATCGAACAGACGCTCCACCGCTTCCTTGATCTGCGGCTTGGTCGCAGTCTTGGTGACGCGGAAGATCACCTTGTTGAACTCCGACGCGGTGGTCGCCTTCTCGGTGATCACCGGGGCGACGATGATGTCGTAGTGGCGCGGTTCGAGCGGAGCCTTGCTCATTTGAAGCGCGCCTCCAGCGCGTCGACTGCGGCGCGGGTCAGCACCAGCTTCTCCCGCCGCAGGATGTCGTAGACGTTGATGCCCTGCACCGGCAGCACGTCGATCTGCGGAATGTTGCGCGCCGCCAGAGCGAAATTCTCGTTCAGCTCGGCGCCGTCGACGATCAGCGCGTTGGCCCAGCCGAGCTTGCCGAAACGGTCCTTCAGCGCCTTGGTCTTGGGTCCGTCGAGCGTCGCCTGCTCGATCACGACGATGCCGCCGTCCTTCGCCTTGGCCGAGAGCGCGTGCCGCAACGCGAGCGCCCGCACCTTCTTCGGCAGCCCGATCTCATGGCTGCGCACCACCGGACCGAACGAGCGGCCGCCGCCGCGGAACAGGTTGGCGCGCTGCGAGCCGTGACGGGCGCCGCCGGTGCCCTTCTGACGGTACATCTTCTTGCCGGTGCGCCAGATCTCCGACCGGTTCTTCACCTTGTGGGTGCCGGCCTGGCGCTTGGCGAGCTGCCACTTGACGCAGCGCTGCAGGATGTCGGGCCGCGGCTCGAGACCGAAGATCTCGTCCGAAAGCTGCATCGAGCCGGCTTCGGTGCCGTCGAGGGTCGTGATTTTCAATTCCATCTCACGCCCCCGCTTCGGTGGTCTGGTCGGCCTGCGAGCCGGCCGCAGCCTCGGCCGCCCCGCCGTCGCCGGGCAGCTTGAACTTGCCGGGCTTCGGGGCTTCCGCCGGAAGCGCCTTTTTGACCGCGTCGCGGACCGTGATCCAGCCGCCCTTGGAGCCCGGAACGGCGCCCTCGACCAGCAGCAGGCCGCGCTCTACGTCGGTCTGCACCACTTTCAGATTGAGCGTGGTGACCCGCTCGACGCCCATGTGGCCGGGCATCTTCTTGTTCTTGAAGGTCTTGCCCGGATCCTGGCGGCCGCCGGTCGAACCGATCGAGCGGTGCGAGATCGACACGCCGTGGGAGGCGCGCAGGCCGCCGAAGTTCCAGCGCTTCATGCCGCCGGCAAAACCCTTACCGATCGAGGTGCCGGTGACGTCGACGAACTGGCCGACCACGAAATGGTCCGCCGTGATCTCGGCGCCCACCGGGATCAGCGCGTCCTCGGTGACGCGGAACTCCGCAAGCTTGCGCTTCGGCTCGACCTTGGCGACGGCGAAATGCCCGCGCTCGGCCTTGCTGACGTTCTTCGGCTTGCGCGCGCCCGAACCGAGCTGCAACGCGACATAGCCGTTCTTCTCCGCCGAACGATGGGCGACAACCTGACACTGGCCGAGCTTCAGCACCGTCACCGGCACATGTTCGCCGGCGTCGGTGAAGACGCGTGTCATTCCCATCTTCTGCGCGATCACTCCGGAGCGCATCTGTCTCGTCCTCAACTCTCGCGGTTTCTTCTTCGCGGGCCCGTTATCACTCAGCCTAGAGCTTGATCTCGACGTCGACGCCGGCGGCGAGGTCGAGCTTCATCAGCGCGTCCACGGTCTGCGGGGTCGGATCGACGATGTCCAAGAGGCGCTTATGGGTGCGCATCTCGAACTGCTCGCGGCTCTTCTTGTCGATATGCGGCGAACGATTGACCGTGAACTTCTCGATCCGGGTCGGCAACGGGATCGGTCCACGCACTTGCGCACCGGTGCGCTTCGCCGTGTTCACGATCTCCCGCGTCGACGCATCGAGGATGCGGTGGTCGAACGCTTTGAGCCGGATCCGGATGTTCTGGCCGTTCATCTGCTTTTCTCTCGTTCGTCATGCCCGGCCTCGTGCCGGGCATCCACGACTTGATTCGTTCAATGCGACGTGGATGGCCGGGCGAGCCCGGCCATGACCCCGTTTCAGCCTTACTCGATGATCTGCGCTACCACGCCGGCGCCGACGGTGCGGCCGCCCTCGCGGATGGCGAAGCGCAGCTTCTCTTCCATGGCGATCGGCACGATCAGCGTCACTTCCATCGTAATGTTGTCGCCCGGCATCACCATCTCGGTGCCCTCCGGCAGCGTCACCACACCGGTCACGTCGGTGGTGCGGAAGTAGAACTGCGGACGGTAGTTGGTGAAGAACGGCGTGTGGCGGCCACCCTCTTCCTTGGTGAGGATGTAGGCCTCGGCCTTGAACTTGGTATGCGGCTTCACCGAACCCGGCTTGCAGAGCACTTGGCCGCGCTCGACTTCCTCGCGCTTGGTGCCGCGCAGCAGGCAGCCGACGTTGTCGCCGGCCTGGCCCTGGTCGAGCAGCTTGCGGAACATCTCGACGCCGGTGACGGTGGTCTTCTGCGTCGCCTTGAGGCCGACGATCTCGACTTCCTCGCCGACCTTGACGATGCCGCGCTCGATACGGCCGGTCACCACGGTGCCGCGGCCGGAGATCGAGAACACGTCTTCAACCGGCATCAGGAACGGCTGGTCGATCGGGCGCTCCGGCTGCGGGATGTAGGCGTCGACCGCCTTCATCAGCTCGAGCACCGCGTCATGGCCGAGCTTCGGCTCGCGATCTTCCAGCGCGCAGAGGGCGGAGCCCTTCACGATCGGGATGTCGTCGCCCGGGAAGTCGTACTTCGAAAGAAGCTCGCGGACTTCGAGCTCAACGAGCTCGAGCAGCTCCGGATCGTCGACCATGTCGACCTTGTTCATGAACACGACCAGCGCCGGCACGCCGACCTGGCGGGCGAGCAGGATGTGCTCGCGGGTCTGCGGCATCGGGCCGTCGGCGGCCGACA
Organism: Xanthobacteraceae bacterium; assembly: GCA_036402635.1. Taxonomy (GTDB): domain Bacteria; phylum Pseudomonadota; class Alphaproteobacteria; order Rhizobiales; family Xanthobacteraceae; genus DASWSO01. The sequence continues at coordinate 1,070 of DASWSO010000608.1, read as the reverse complement.
CGACCAGGATGGCGCCGTCCATCTGCGCCGCGCCGGTGATCATGTTCTTCACGTAGTCGGCGTGGCCGGGGCAGTCGACGTGCGCGTAGTGGCGCGCATCGGTCTCGTACTCGACGTGCGCGGTCGAGATGGTGATGCCGCGCGCCTTCTCTTCCGGCGCCTTGTCGATCTGATCGTAGGCGGTGAAATGCGCCTTGCCGGTCTCGGCCAGAACCTTGGTGATCGCCGCCGTCAGCGACGTCTTGCCATGGTCGACGTGACCGATCGTCCCGATGTTACAGTGCGGCTTGGTACGTGCGAACTTCTCTTTGGCCATGGGACTCTCCGTTCAGGTCTCCGACGGTCCTTCAGCAAGGACGACTGTTTAGGCGAACTTCTTCTGCACTTCCGCAGAGACGTTGGAAGGCGCCTCGGCGTAGTGGTCGAATTGCATCGTGAAGGTGGCGCGCCCCTGGGACATGGAGCGCAGCTGGTTGACGTAGCCGAACATGTTCATCAGCGGCACCATCGCGTTCACGACGTTGGCGTTGCCGCGCATGTCCTGGCCCTGGATCTGGCCGCGCCGCGAGTTGAGGTCGCCGATGACCGAGCCGGTATACTCTTCCGGGGTCACCACCTCGACCTTCATGATCGGCTCGAGCAGTACCGAGCGGCCCTTCTGCAGGGCCTCGCGGAAGGCTGCGCGCGAGGCGATCTCGAACGCCAGCGCCGACGAATCCACTTCGTGGTAGGCGCCGTCGATCAGCTGCACCTTGACGTCCACCACCGGGAAGCCGGCGACGATGCCGGAGCCGAGCACGCTGTTGAGGCCCTTCTCGACGCCCGGGATGTATTCCTTCGGCACCGAGCCGCCGACGACCTTGGATTCGAACTCGAAGCCCTTGCCGGGCTCGTTCGGCTCGACCACGAACTTCACCCGCGCGTACTGGCCGGTGCCGCCGGTCTGCTTCTTGTGGGTGTAGTCGACTTCCGCCTTCTGGGTGATGCGCTCGCGGAACGCCACCTGCGGCGCGCCGATATTCGCATCCACCTTGTAGGTGCGCCTGAGGATGTCTACCTTGATGTCGAGA
>DASWSO010000607.1:0-2960 GCA_036402635.1 Xanthobacteraceae bacterium | reverse complement strand
GCGGGCTGCAGCACCATGCGGCCGCCGGCCGCCAGCGCATCGTTGAATCGGGTCGCGCCGGCAATCGCATAGGCCGGCACCATCTTCTTCACCCGGCGCACCACCAGATTGACGATCGCACCTTTGACGCGGCCGAGCAGGTCACCCATCGCGGCGACCACGACATGCTTCACGGCGGTGCCGGGCAGCGCCTGCTGCACGGTGGCGGCGAAGTTCTCCAGCACCACGATCGCTTCGGCGCCGGAATCCTTGAGCTGGAACGCGAGCTCGCGCGGCGTGTAGAGCGGGTTGACGTTGACGACCGTGAAGCCGGCGCGCAGCACCGCGGCGATCGCGACCGGATATTGCAGCACGTTCGGCATCATCAGGGCGACGCGGGCGCCGCGCGCGAGCCCTTGCGCCTGCAGCCAAGCAGCGAGCGCGCGCGAGCGCTGGTCGAGCTCGCCGTACGTCATGGTCTTGTCCATGAAGACGAACGCGTCGCGCTCGCGGTAGCGCGCGAAGCTCTCCTCCAGCATCGCCACCACCGACGCATAGGCGCCGGGATCGATCTCGGCCGGAACGCCGGGCGGGTAATGCGCGAGCCAGATCGGTTGCATGGCGTTTCCCCTCGCCGGCCGATTCGCGCGCGGCCGGCTTTTGCTTGCGGAAGCATCGGGGAGGGCGCGCCGGCACGCAAGAGCCGGTCGGCGGCTCTACCGATCCACCCCGCCGAACGGGACGAGCGGGTTGTCGGTGAGCGCGGCGCGGTCGGGCGTGTCCGGGCGCGGCGTGTTGAGGAACGCCTCGAACAGGCCCCGCACCGCGCGCTCGTCGATGTCGCGGGTGATGAACACGAGCCGGGTGCGGCGGTCGTCGTCCGGCCACTCCGGCAGCGTCGCGGGCGGATGGAAGACGTGCTGCACACCGTGCACCACCATCGGCCGCTCCGGTGCGTCCGCGATGTTCACGATGCCCTTCACGCGCAGCAGGTTGGGCCCGTGCATCGAGCGGACGAGTTCCAGGAACATGTCGAACGCCGAGGCCGGGATCGGCTGGTCGGCGGTCAGCGCGAAGGCGCGGATGTGATCGTCGTGGCGGTTGCGGTCGTGCGCGTGCTGGTGCGCGTGGCCGTGATCGTGGTGGTGCGCGTCGCGCTCCGCGTAGGCCTCGTCGGCCAGCCAGCGGCGCACGTCGGCGGTCTTGCGCTCCGGATCGTAGAGGCCGCAGTCGAGCAGCCGCGACGCGGTCGCCTCGCCGGCCGCCGCATCGATGATCGGCGCCGCCGGATTGAGCGCGCGCAGCCGCGCGGTCAGGTCCCGCACGGCCGTGGCGTCGGCGATATCGCTTTTGCTCAGCACGATGCGGTCGGCGACCGCGGCCTGCTTCACCGCCTCCGGATGATTGTCGAGCGTGGCGGCGCCGTTCACCGCGTCGACAAGCGTGACGACTCCGTCGAGCCGGTAGCGCAGCACCAGATACGGGTGCGCCATGATGGTGTGCAGCACCGGCGCCGGATCGGCGAGCCCGGTGGTCTCGATCACCACGCGGCGGAACGAGACGCGGCCGTTGTCGCGGTCGCGCAACAGCTTCTCCAGCGCGGTGACGAGATCGCCGCGCACCGTGCAGCACAGGCAGCCGCTCGCCAGCAGCACCATGCCGTCGCCGACATGCTCGACCAACAGGTGGTCGAGGCCGATCTCGCCGAACTCGTTGATCAGCACCGCCGTGTCGGCGAGCGCCGGGTCCTGCAGCAGCCGGCTGAGCAGCGTGGTCTTGCCGGCGCCCAGAAAGCCGGTGAGCACCGTCAGCGGGATCGGCGGTGGCGGCCTGCGCTGGCCGGGTGCGTCGGCGGCCATGCCGGCGGCCGCTACTGCGCGGCCGGAGCGGCGGCGCTCTTGGCCGGCTTCGGCTTGGCGGCCGGCGGCTTGGCGGCAGCGGCCGGCTTCTTCGGCTTCGCCGCGGTCGCCGGCGCGGGCTTCGCCGCCGCGGCAGCGCCCGCAGGCTTCGGCTTGGCGGCCGGCGTCTTGAGTTCCTTCCTGGCCTCGGTCTTGGCGGTCCGGAGCTTGCTGCCGGCTTCCGACCCCTGCTTCACCTTCTCCGGCTGCTCGACCATGATCACGGCGGTCTTGCGGCCGCCCTTGCCCTTGGTGAAGCGCGGCGGCTTCTTGTCCTGCGCCGCCGCCATCGCGTCCGGATTGGCCGGCGCGCCCTTCGGCGGGATCACGGTCACCGGGATCGGCGCCATCGACGGCGTGTAGACCTCCAGCAGCGAGCTCTTCTCGTTCGGCTTGAAGTCCGCCATCAGCGCCGCGTAGGCGGCCGAGCCGGAATCGGCCCCGCGGCTGCCCGGCGATTCCTCCTCCTCGGCCGCATGGTCGGTGCGGGCGCGGCCGCGATGCTTGCCGCAGATCTGGTCGCGCAGGTCGGGCGCCTGCGCCGCCACCGGCTGCAGCGCGTCGACGGTGCCGAACGCAGGCATCAGCCAGGCCAGGCTGCCGCTGCTGGCGAAGCCGCGCTCCAGCAGGTTGGCGGCGGTCTCGGCGCGCTGCGCCCCGGAGGACGCGCCCAGCACGACCGCGATCAGCCGCTTGCCGTTGCGGCTCGCGCTCGCCACCAGGTTATAGCCGGAGGCGCAGATGAAGCCGGTCTTCATGCCGTCGGCGCCCGGGTAGCGGTCGATCAGCTTGTTGTAGTTGCGCATCACCCGGCGGCCGAACTTGATCGCGGTGATGCGCCAGTACAGCTCGTGCTCGGGGAACTCGCGGATGATGGTGCGGGCGAGGATCGCCATGTCGCGCGCCGAGGTGATCTGTCCGTCCGCCCGCAGCCCGTTCGGATTGACCCAGCTCGACTGCGTCATCCCGAGCCGCGCCGAGGTCTGGTTCATCTCGTCGGCGAATTTCTCCACCGAGCCGCCGACACCTTCCGCCAGCACCACCGCCATGTCGTTGGCCGACTTCACCATCAGCATCTTGATG
>DASWSO010000606.1:0-2792 GCA_036402635.1 Xanthobacteraceae bacterium | reverse complement strand
CGGCTCACTGGCTGCAGCCCGGGCGCGAGCAGGAAGCTCTTGTATTGCATGTTTCCCTGGCACCAGCGCAGGTCGCGGCGGATGAACTCGATCAATGTCGGCGGGTTCTCTTCCCAGCCGAGGTCCTCCTCCGGCAGCACGCGCACCTCATAGCCGGCACGACGCATCAGCACCGCTTCCAGCTGGTCGTGGCTGAGGATGTGTCCTCCAAGCGGCCCGCCGTGCGGCAACGGCGGGATGTGGCAGTGTGCCGTGAACGGCTTCAGCCGCAGCACCGAGTTGTGCCCCCAATGCGGGCCGCAGTCGCCCTGCCACCAGGCGCTTCCGATCGTATACGAGCGCATGCCGAGCCGCATGCCGAACTGGAAGATACGGGCGAAGGCGCTGGTCGACGGCATCCCGACCACCATGCCCTGCAGGATGCCGATCTCGGGCGAGACCTGCATCACCCGCACCATGCGCATGACCGCGCTCGCCGGGATGTAGCTGTCAGTGTCGAGCGTCACCGCGAACTCGTGCCCGGCACCCCAGCGTTCGCAGAAATCCTGCAGGTTGCCGGCCTTGAAACCGGCGTTGATGGCCCGGCGGCGATAGGTGACAGCGATGCGGCCGTGCCAGCCCTGCGCCAGATGCAGGAACGTCTCGTCCTCCGCAGACGCGATGTCAGGACTGCTTGTGTCGCTCAGCACGTACAGGTGAAAGCGCGCGCCAGCACCTGCGTCGCAGAGGCCCTGCAGCATCGGCGTGAGGTTGCGCACGACGCGCGCGGGTAGCTCGTTGCGCACGAAGACCAGCAGGGCGACCGATGCGGTGATCGGCTCGTCGCCACTCACGCGGGCGGCTGCCGGCGCGACGACCGCGACCGGATCGCGGGCGAAACGCATGATCGCGAAGCCGATGATCGCGTTCCAGAAGCCGATCACGGCCGCCGGCAGCGTCACTGCGAACAGCAACAGGATGGCGATGTCGATGGCGTCGAGACCGCCGACCGACAGCGCCGCCGCCAGCAGCACCAGCATGGCGGCCATGGTGGCGGCGACCAGGGTCCAGAACAGCACCCGACGGAGGAACAGCGGCGAAGGAAGGGAGCGGCCGGCCGGCGGGGCTTCCGCGGCGGCGGTCAACTCGGACATGGAAACACTGGCTTTCGAACGTGGCGCCGTACGATATATCGGGTGGAACATGGCCAGTCCATGAACGGAAAGGGGCGCATTTTGGCCGAGAACGGCGCTGCAAAGGGTGCGGAGGCGCTCTGGTACGTCGCGCCCGGACAGGCCGAGATCAGGCCCGAGGAGGCGCCGTTTCCGGGTATCGGCGAGGTGCGGGTTCGGGCGCTTTACGGCGGGATCAGCCGCGGCACCGAGCGGCTCGTGTTCGGCGGTCGCGTGCCGGAAAGCGAATACGAGCGAATGCGCGGCCCCGGAATGGGCGGCGCATTCCCGTTCCCGGTCAAGTATGGCTACGCCACGCTGGGAACAGTCGAGGAGGGCGGTGCGGAGCTGATCGGCCGCCCGGTGTTCGCGCTGCATCCGCACCAGACCGTGTTCACGCTTCCGGCCGACGCCGTCCTGCCGCTGCCCGACGGGGTTCCGCCGCGCCGGGCCGTGCTCGCCGCCAACATGGAGACGGCCCTCAACGCCATCTGGGACAGCGGCGCCGGACCCGCCGACCGGATCGCGGTCGTGGGCGGCGGCACGGTCGGAGCGCTGTGCGCCTGGTTGTGCGGCCGCATGCCGGGCGCGCAAGTCACATTGATCGATATCGATCCCCGGCGTGCGCGGCTGGCGGAGGCGCTGGGTGTCGCCTTTGCGGAGCCGGGCGGCGCTCCGGATAACTGCGACGTGGTGCTGCACGCGAGCGCCAGCGCAGCCGGCCTCGCCACCGCCCTGGCGCTTGCCGGCAACGAGGCGGCCGTGGTCGAGCTGAGCTGGTACGGGGAGGGCGATGTCGCGGCGCCGCTCGGCGCGGCGTTTCACAGTCGCCGCTTGCGGCTCGTGTCCAGCCAGGTCGGTCAGGTGGCGCCCTCGCGGCGACCACGCTGGACCCATCGCCGCCGCCTGGGCGCCGCATTGGAGCTGCTCGCCGACCCGGTGCTGGACGCGCTGCTCGCGCCCGCGATCGAGTTCCACGATCTGCCGCGCCAACTGCCGGCGGTGTTTGCTCCGGACTCCGGCGTGCTATGTCAGCTCATTCGCTATCCGGCCGCCGGCGCGGCGAGCTGAAGGAGTTTCGCGTGCACGCGGTGGAAGTCTCCGATCACGTCATGATCGCGCACTCGTTCCGCGGCGACGTCTTCGGCCCGGCGCAGGCGCTGCACGGCGCCACCTTCACGGTCTCGGTCGCGTTTCTCGCCGAGCGGCTCGATGCGAACGGTATTGTCGTCGACATCGGCCGCGCCTTCGAGCTGCTGAAGGAAGTCCTGGCGCCGATCAACTACCGCAATCTCGACGAGCTGCCGCAGTTCGCCGGCGTCAACACCACCACCGAATATCTGACCCGCTACGTGTTCGACGCAGTCGCCGATGCGGTTCGGACGGACAAGCTCGGCCGCGACGGCCGGGAGATCGCAGCCTTGCGCGTCACCATCGGCGAGTCGCCGAGCGCGCGCGCCTGGTACGAGGCGCCCGTTTGGTGACGCCGAAGGTTACGTTTGCGGTTCCGGGAAGCCTCGACACGCCGACCGGCGGCTACGCCTACGACAAGCGGGTCGTGGCGGAATTGCGCGCGCGCGGCTGCGATGTCGCGGTGGTCGACCTTGGCGCCGGGTTTCCGTATCCAAATGCAGAAGCGCG
>DASWSO010000605.1:0-2311 GCA_036402635.1 Xanthobacteraceae bacterium | reverse complement strand
CACCTCACCCATGATGCGGGCGCCCTGGCTGCCGCCGAACACGACGATGGTCAACACACCCTCGGGGTCGGGAGCTTCGTAGCCGCGCTGCGCCGCCGCCAGCACGGCCGGCCGCAGCGGATTGCCGGTGAACGTCGCCTTCCGGGCGAGCGCCGGGGCGGCGTCGAGCACGCCCGCGAAGCCGGTGGCGATCGCAGTCGCGCGCCACGCCAGCAGCCGGTTGGCGCGGCCCATGACGCCGTTCTGCTCGTGGATGACGGTCGGGATGCCGCGCAGGGTTCCGGCCAGCACCGGCGGGATCGACGGATAGCCGCCGAACCCCACCACCGCAGCCGGACCCAATCGCCGCAGCAGCACGTAGGCTTTGGCAACGCCGACACCGAGCGTGGCGACGGTTTTGGCGACCGCCAGCGGATCGCGGCCGCGCCAGGTCGCGCTGGGGATCACGTGCGTTGCGCGCGCCGGGAAGTCCCCGCCGTAGCGGGTCGCGCGCTCGTCGGTGGCGAGATCGACCGTCACCCCGCGGTCTTTCAGCGCATTGGCGAGGGCCTCGGCGGGAAACAGGTGTCCGCCGGTGCCGCCGGCCGCCAGCAGCACCAGCGGCGCGGTCGCTTGCTCCGGCATCAAGCCGCTCCGGCGGCCGGCGCCAAGCCGCTGCCGAGCAGCTCGGCGCGCGGCCGGTTGCGCGCCAGCGCCAGCAGCATGCCCATGCCGTAGGCGAGCGAGATCATCGAGGAGCCGCCGTAGGAGATGAACGGCAGCGTCATGCCTTTGGCCGGCATCAGGTGCAGGTTGACCGCCATGTTGATGGCGGACTGCGTGCCGAACAGGATTGCCAGCCCGGCGACGCCGAAGCGGCAGAAGGCGTCCTCCTCGCGCATCGCCTGGCCGAGCGAGCGCAGCACGATGAAGGCGAACAGGCCGAGCAGGATCAGGCAGAGCATGATCCCGAACTCCTCGCCGGCGACGGCGAACACGAAATCGGTGTGGCTCTCGGGCAGCATGCGCTTGACGGTGCCCTCGCCCGGGCCGGTGCCGAACCAGCCGCCGCGCGAGAACGATTCCAGCGCGATGTCGATGTTGAAGGTGTCGGTCGAGCCCTTGTCGAGGAAGCCGCGGATGCGCTTGGTGACGTGCGGAACCATGAAGTAGGCGCCGACCAGGCCGACCACGGCCGCGCCGCCGAGCCCGCCCACCCAGATCCAGCGCATGCCGGCCATGAAGAACAGCGAGCCCCAGACCAGCGCGATCAGCATGGTCTGGCCGATGTCGGGCTGCAGCACCAGCGGCACGATCACGCTCAGCAGCAGCGCGATCGCCATGCTGTTGGAGGGCATTTCGGGCCGCCGCGCGGTCTCGGCGAACAGCCAGGAGATCAGCACCACGAACGCCGGCTTGACGAACTCCGACGGCTGGATGTTGACGCCGCCGAGCACGATCCAGCGCCGCGCGCCCTTGATCTCGGCACCGAAGAACAGCGTCGCCACGATCAGCGCCAGGCTGATCGCGAACATCACCAGCGCCAGCCGGCGGACGGCGCGCGGCGACAGCATGGAGGTGCCGAGCAGCACGATCGCGGCCGGGATCAGGAAGAACACGTGCCGGTTCACGAAGTGGAAGGGGTCGAGCCCGATCCGGGTCGCGACCGGCGGACTGGCGGCGAGCGAGAGCACGATCCCGCCGATCGTGAGCGCGGCGATGGCGGCGAGCAGCAGGCGGTCGATGCTCCACCACCAGTCGCCGAACGGCGTGCGCTTGGCGCGCGACATCATCGGATTTCAGTCCATCGCAAACAGTCGGGTCCCACCCTCAGTCGTGCCCCGGGATGGTTGACAACCGATTAACGGGAACGGGGTAATCGACCGCGCCCGGCTTACACGGCGCCGAGCGCCCGCACGGCATCGCGGAAGGCGGCGCCGCGGAGCTCGAAATTGCGATACTGGTCGTAGGATGCGCAGGCCGGCGAGAGCAGCACCACCGCCTCCTTGAGCCCGGACTCGGCGGCGTCGCGCGCCGCCAGCACCACGGCGCGATCGAGCGTGCCGGCCGTCTCATGGGCGACGCGCCCATCCAGTGTGGCGGCGAATTCGGCCGCCGCCTCGCCGATCAGGTAGGCCTTGCGGATGCGCGGAAAGTAGCCTTCGAGCGGGACGATGCCGCCGCTCTTCGGCTTGCCGCCGGCGATCCAGAAAATGTCGGTGAAGCTCGCCAGCGCGCGCGCCGCCGCGTCCGCATTGGTGGCCTTGGAATCGTTGACGAACAGCACGCCGTTGTGGCGGCCGACCTCCTCCATGCGGTGCGCGAGCCCGGG
>DASWSO010000604.1:0-1904 GCA_036402635.1 Xanthobacteraceae bacterium | reverse complement strand
CGTTCGGCTCGGCACCGGTCTCGCCGGCGGCATGCAGGACGCCGAACTGCTGGACGCGCTGGACCGGCTGGCCGCGGGCGCTGCGCCATGCGGGCTGGTTTGGGGAACCGGTTTCGAGGACCGGCCAAATCTGCTCGCGCGACTGGCCGAACGCTGGCCGCTGCTGGGGAACACGGCGGACACTGTGAAGCTCGTCAAAGATCCGATGCGTTTTGCGGAGCTGTGCGCATCGCTGGACGTTGCGCACCCGGAAACCCGCTTGAGCCGCCCCACGAACCTGGCTGGTTGGCTGCGCAAGCGGCAGGGCGGCGCCGGCGGCTCGCATATCCGCCGCGCGGATGCTTCTGCTGAGGGGTCCGGATTTTACTATCAGCGCGAGGTCGCCGGCACGCCGGTGGCGGCGCTGTTTCTCGCCCACGGCGGAGAAGCGGTCGTGCTCGGCTGCAGCACGCAGTGGTGTGACCCGACACCACTGCAGCCATACCGCTACGGCGGCGCGGTGCGCCCTGCCCCGCTGCCGCCGGCCATGCATTCGCGCCTGGCCGATGCGGTGCAACGGCTCGCCGCCGCGCTGCCGCTGGTCGGTCTCAACAGCGCCGATTTCCTGCTCGACGGCAGTGACGTTTGGCTGCTGGAGGTGAATCCGCGCCCCGGCGCGACGCTGGATATTTTCGAGCCTCCGCACCAGTCCCTGTTCGCGCTGCACGTGGCGGCGTGCGGCGGCGATCTGCCGGTAAGGGCGCCGTCGCTCGCAGGCGCCGCTGCCTCCGCGATCGTATATGCGCAGCTCAACATCCCGCGCTTACGCGCAACCCACTGGCCCGACTGGGTCAGCGACCGGCCGCATGCCGGCCCTCCCATCCGCGCCGGCGAGCCGCTGTGCACCGTGCACGCCATTGCGGCCACCGCCGCCGAGGCCAAAAAACTCGTGTCGGAAAGGCTCGCCGCCATGCAGGCGCTCACGCAAGCGAGCGCCGCATGACCGCGGCCGCGCCCCTCAGCGTCAATGCCGGCGCGGCCGCGCTGGTCGAAACGATGCTGGCCGATGCGGCGGCGCTGCGGATCGCGGTGGCGGCGGGTGGGCGCGGCGAAATCTTGATCGACGCCGGCGCGCAAGCGACCGGCAGCATCGCGGCCGGGCTGACAATCGCGGAAATCTGCATGGGCGGCCTCGGCACGGTCACGCTCGGGCTCGGCGGTGCCTCGCCGCGTTGGCCGTGGAGCGTGACGGTGCGCTCCTCGCAGCCGGTGATCGCCGCGCTGGCGAGCCAGTATGCCGGCTGGAAGCTCGCGCATGGCGAGGGCAAAGAGGCGTTCTTCGCGCTCGGCTCCGGCCCGGCGCGCGCGCTCGCCCGCCGCGAGCCGCTGTTCGAGCAGCTCGCCTACCGCGACGCGGCCGACACCGCCGTGCTGGTGCTGGAGAGCGGGAAGCCGCCGCCGCCACCGGTGCTGGAGAAGGTCGCGCGCGACTGCGGCGTTTCGCCGGAGCGGCTGACGGTGATCTACGCGCCCACCCAGAGCCTCGCCGGCGGCACGCAGATCGTCGCGCGCGCGCTCGAAGTCGCGATGCATAAGGCGCACGAGCTCGGCTTCGCGGTCGAGCGGGTGATGGAAGGGATGGCCACCGCGCCGCTCGCCCCGCCGCACCCCGATCTGGTCACCGCCATGGGCCGCACCAACGACGCCATCATCTATGCCGGCCAGGTTCACCTCCTGGTGAGCGGCCCGGCGGCCGAAGCGCAGGCGCTGGCGGAACAATTGCCGAGCAGCCGCTCGCGCGACCACGGACGCCCGTTCGCCGAAATCTTCAAGGCCGTGAAGCGGGATTTCTACGCCATCGACCCGATGCTGTTCAGCCCGGCGGAGGTCAGCGTCACCGCGATCGAGACCGGCGAGACGTTCCA
>DASWSO010000603.1:0-2192 GCA_036402635.1 Xanthobacteraceae bacterium | reverse complement strand
GGTGTCGAACCCGGACCACATGAACATCTCGCTCGGCAAGGCGGGGCGGAACCGGTGGCTCGGGCGCAAGCCGCACAACCGCGGCGTCACCATGAACCCGATCGACCACCCGCACGGCGGCGGCGAAGGCCGCACCTCGGGCGGACGCCACCCGGTGACCCCGTGGGGCAAGCCGACCAAAGGCAAGAAAACCCGGGCGAACAAGCGGACCGACGGCATGATCGTCTCGAGCCGCCATAACCGGAAGAAGAAGGGTTAAACGACCATGGCGCGTTCGCTCTGGAAGGGGCCGTTCGTCGACGGCTACATGCTCAAGAAGGCTGACGCCGCACGCGGCTCGGGCCGCAACGAGGTGATCAAGATCTGGAGCCGTCGCTCCACGATCCTGCCGCAGTTCGTCGGCCTGACGTTCGGCGTCTACAACGGCCATAAGCACATCCCCGTGTACGTGTCCGAGGAGATGGTGGGCCACAAGTTCGGCGAGTTCTCGCCGACGCGCACCTTCCACGGCCACGCCGCGGACAAGAAGGCGAAGAGGAAGTAACGATGGGCAAGGCCGCCACTCCCCGCGCGCTGCCTGACAACGAGGCCAAGGCCGTCGCGCGCAACCTGCGCGTCAGCCCGCAGAAGCTGAACCTCGTCGCGCAGCTGATCCGCGGCAAGAGCGCCGCGCACGCGCTCGCCGACCTCGAGTTCTCGCGCAAGCGCATCGCCAAGGAGGTGCGCAAGTGCCTCGAGAGCGCGATCGCGAACGCCGAGAACAACCACGACCTCGACGTCGACGATCTCGTGGTCAGCCACGCCTTCGTCGGTAAGTCGCTGGTTCTGAAGCGTTTCCATGCGCGAGCCCGCGGCCGCGGCGCCCGCATCCTGAAGCCGTTCGCGAACCTCACCATCGTGGTGCGCGAAGTCGCCGCTGAACAGCAGGCGTGAGGAGCAACTGATGGGTCAGAAAGTAAACCCGATCGGTCTTCGGCTCGGCATCAACCGGACCTGGGATTCGCGCTGGTTCGCCCGCAAAGGCGAGTACGCGCGGCTGATGCACGAGGACATGGCCGTCCGCGAAGCGCTGATGAAGCAGCTGAAGCAGGCGGCGGTGTCGAAGATCGTCATCGAGCGCCCGCACAAGAAGGCCCGCGTCACCATCTACTCGGCTCGTCCGGGCGTGGTGATCGGCAAGAAGGGCGCCGACATCGAGAAGCTGCGCAAGCTCGTCGGCAAGATGACGAACGCGGACGTGACGATCAACATCGTCGAGGTGCGCAAGCCCGAGGTCGATGCGGTGCTGGTCGCCGACTCGATCGCCCAGCAGCTCGAGCGCCGCGTGGCGTTCCGCCGGGCCATGAAGCGCGCCGTGCAGTCGGCCATGCGGCTTGGCGCCGAGGGCATCCGCATCAACTGCTCCGGCCGTCTCGGCGGCGCCGAGATCGCCCGCATGGAGTGGTACCGCGAGGGCCGCGTGCCGCTGCATACGCTGCGCGCCGACGTCGATTACGGCACGGCCACCGCCTACACGACCTACGGCACGTGCGGCATCAAGGTCTGGATCTTCAAGGGCGAGATCCTCGAGCACGATCCGATGGCGCAGGACAGGCGCCTCACCGACGAGGGAGGCCGCTCCGGTGGCCGCCGCGAGCGTGAGCGCGAGCAGGCCGCTTAAAGCGGCCACAAGAGGGATTTAGAGGTTCGCCATGCTGCAACCCAAGAAAACCAAGTTCCGCAAAGCCTTCAAGGGCCGCATCAGCGGCACCGCGAAGGGTGGGACGGATCTGAACTTCGGCCAGTTCGGGCTGAAGGCTCTCGAGCCGGAGCGCGTCAACGCGCGCCAGATCGAGGCCGCCCGGCGTGCCATCACGCGTCAGATGAAGCGCCAGGGGCGGGTGTGGATCCGCATCTTCCCGGACGTGCCGGTGTCGTCGAAGCCGACCGAGGTGCGCATGGGCAAGGGCAAGGGTGCGCCCGAGTTCTGGGCCGCCCGGGTCAAGCCCGGCCGCATCATGTTCGAGATCGACGGCGTGCCCGAGGACATCGCCCGCGAGGCGCTGCGCCTCGGCGCGGCGAAGCTGCCGATCAAGACGCGCTTCATCCAGCGCATTGCCGAGTAAGGAGGAGGACTGACATGAAATCGACCCAGCGCCTCTCCGACATCAAGGCAATGAGCCCGGACCAGCTTACAGACGAGCTCCTGAACC
>DASWSO010000602.1:0-3079 GCA_036402635.1 Xanthobacteraceae bacterium | reverse complement strand
TTTCCTCCGCGCTCAGGCTTAGTGAGCGCACCGCGTCGAATCAATGGCCGGTCGTGCGCTCCGCTCCCCGAGCGGAGACCTCAATACAGGCCGCCGCGTCCGACCCGTACCGGCGCTTCCGGCTCGGCCGCGTAGCCCGCGGCCGGCCGTGCCGCCGGAGCCGGACCGGTCGTCCACACCAGACGCTCCTGCGATCGCGGACCATAGACCGGATCGGAGGAGGTGCGCAGCACCGGCACCGTTTCGGCCGGCGACCGCGCTGCCGCGACCGCGGCGCGCGGCGGCGGCATCGGCTCCGACTCGATGGCGGCGCGCGTACTGGATGTCGAGGCCCGCGGCGGCGGCGGCACGGCCGCCACCGTCGCGGGCTCAGCCTCCTCGCGCGCGATCCGCCGCTCGGGGGGCACCGGCAGCGAACGCGTGACGGGGGAGGTTTGCGCTTGCGGAATGAACGGCTTGGCGGCGGCGACCCGTACCGTGGAGGGCGCCGGGGCGGGCATGCCCTCGCGCAGGGTCGCCATCAGCCGCCGGTCGTCGGATCCGTCGAGCGAGGCGGCGGCGACATATTCGACGCGCACGCGTGAGGTGCCGGGCCGGCGCACTTCGAGCAGCTCGGCCGCCTTGCCGGAAAGATCGATCTCGCGCCCCGCGTGGTAGGGGCCGCGGTCGTTGACGCGCACGATCAGCGAGCGGCCGTTGCGCAGGTTGGTGACGCGCGCGTAGCTCGGCATCGGCAGCGTCGGGTGCGCCGCCGAGACCGACTCCATGTCGTAGACTTCACCGTTGGCGGTGAGCCGGCCGTGAAAATCCTCGCCGTACCACGAGGCGATGCCTTCGCGCTTATAGCGGCGGTTCTCCTGCGGATAATAGGTCTGGCCCCCCACCACATACGGCTTGCCGACCCGGTACGTGCCGCCGCCCTTCGGCACCGGCTGTCCGGGCTCGACCACACGCGGGCTCGCCGACACGCCGTAGCGCGGATCGACGCGGCTGGTCAGCTTGTCGGATTGATTGCAGTTGGCGAGCGCGACGCAGCAAAGCGCCAATGCGCCTGCCCCCGCCACCCGCCCGTAGCGCAACGCGAACGCTGGCTGCCGCATCGTTGGAAGCGTCCCCTCCGGCGCGTCCCGACCGACGCCGGCGGCGGCCTCTCGCCGACTGCGTCGAAGGTTCAGCGCTGTGTTTCGGATGAACGGCAGGCTTTTAGAGGCCGCCGGTCCCCTCACCCGTGTGGTGAAAATGGCGCGAGCCGAAACACACTGAAACGAAACGCTTTACCGATGGTTAAGGCGCGACGCGCGCGGGCCGCTAGCGGCGCAGGTCCGCGTAGGCGTCGGCGTGTTCGGCGAGGAACTGCGCGACATAGCCGCAGCCGGCGACCACCTTGAGGCCGCGCGCACGGATATCCTGCATCGCGCCGTGCAGCAGCTGTGCGCCGACGCCGCGGCCGCGTAACGGCCATGGCACCTCGGTGTAGGTGATGACCATGGTGCCGGGCGTGAGCCGATAGAGCGCGACCGCGGGACCGGCTTCCGTTGGAAGCTCGTAGCGCGACTTTTCGGGATTGTCGGTGACGGTTGCGGTCATGCTCGGCTCCACGCCTTCAACGGCATCGCCGCGGCCCGGGTTCCGATCACGACCGATCCCGTGCCTCCCGTGCCCACGGCACGGGCGAAGATTTCAAGGCGTAGGGTCCGACCTGCGTCAATGCCACCTCGCGCGGGCCTGCGCTATTGTGCTCTGACGATGTACGATGCAGCCGACGCCCAAGCGCGCGGCCGCCTCACGGCGACACTGCCAAAGCCGGGATGCTGGCGAATGACGAGCCACAAGGAATAAAGGGGAAGCTGATGAACGTCACACGAAAAGGCCTCCTGTCGGCCGTCGCCAGCGGTGTGGGCCTGCTGCTCGGCTTGCACGCCGCGACGGCGCAGCAGAGTTCGTCGCCTCCTTCAGCCGAGCAGATTGCGCAGATCGTCAACAGCCCCGATCGCAGCGCCGCCGACCGGATCAATGATCAACGGCGCAAGCCCGAGCAGATGCTGGCTTTCATCGGGATCCGGCCCGGCATCGTCGCGCTCGATATCAGCGCCGGCGGCGGCTATACGACGGAGCTCTTGGCCCGGGTGATCGGGCCAACGGGCACCGTTCTGAGCCAGAACCGGCCGCGCGATCCGAACCGCGTGCCCACACCTCCTGCGGCGCCCGAAGGCAATAGCAACCCGAGCGCGACCCCGAGCGCAGCACCTCCCAGCACGCCGCGTCCGCCGCCGGTCTCGGTGGCTGACCGCGACAAAAACCTGCGTAGCGCCGGCGTCCAGGCCGCGTCCATTGTTCCCGTCGCCCGCGCTTTCGAGGATCCCGCGCCGCCCGAGTTCGCGGAGCGCATCGATCTCGCGACCTTGATGTTCAACTACCATGATCTCGGACATCTCGCCGTCGATCGCACGGCGATGAACCGCGCCGTCTTCCGCGCGCTGAAGCCGGGCGGCCTCTACGTCATCGCCGATCATTCGGGACGGCCCGGGACCGGCATCTCCGAATCCGGCACCCTGCACCGGATCGAAGAAGCGTTCCTCCGGCAGGAAGTCGAAGCGGCGGGATTCAAGTTGCTGGACGAAGGAAACTTCCTGCGCAATCCCAACGATCCGCGCGACAAGAACACGCCCGACCCGCCGCAGCCCAAGGACGAATTCGTCCTCAAGTTCGTCAAGCCCTGATCTCTGAATGCCGGCGGCGAAGCGGAGTTGGCGCGCGGTTGCTTCCGCGCAGCCGGCGCAGACCGGCAGACAGGGAAAGCAGCGTCCGCGGCGTGGCGCGGGCAGACGTCATGGTCTCGGGTGGCGCCCGGTCGCCAATTGTTGATTGCGGTCGCGAGCCGGGCTCGCTAAGTGGCTGGAATCCAAGGCCGGGAAGGGTGGCCGAGTGGTTTAAGGCAGCGGTCTTGAAAATCGCCAGGGGTTCACGCCCCTCGTGGGTTCGAATCCCACCCCTTCCGCCAATTCTTCTTCCGCTGGAATACGCATTGGTGCAAATTTGCCTTGTGAACTAGTGGATTGATGGGCTTCATTCGTCCTTG
>DASWSO010000601.1:0-2118 GCA_036402635.1 Xanthobacteraceae bacterium | reverse complement strand
GCGCTTTCCGACAACGATCCGGCGGTCGAGTTCTATCGCGCCCTGGGGGGCCGCGCGATTGCTCGATCGTCGGAGCGTTTCGGCACCCGCGTGCTCGACAAGGTCGCGTTCGGCTGGCAGGGCTGACGCTTTTCGTCATGGGGCCGGGCTTGTCCCGGCTCTCCACGTTTTTCTCAGCCAAGCATAGCTAGATCAGCGCCGCCGGCTCCGCGTCCGGCGGCGTGACGTCGCCGTAGAGCGCCGCCACCGGCGCGAACGAGCGGCGGTGATGCGCGGTCGGGCCGAGCCGGGTCAGCGCGGCAAAGTGCTCCGGCACGCTGTAGCCCATGTGGCGCTCAAAACCGTAGCCGGGCAGGGCAGCGCCGAGCCGCGCCATCAGCCGGTCGCGCGTGACCTTGGCGACGATCGACGCAGCGGCAATCGAGGCAACCAGCCCGTCGCCTCCGATCACCGACTCGCACTCGCAGCCGTCGGGCACGCGGATGCGGTCGCAGCCGTCGACGAACACCACGCGCGGCCGCGTCGACAGCGCCGCCACCGCGCGCGACAGCGCCCACAGCGACGCCTGCCGGATGTTGTCGCGGTCGATGCGGGCGGTGCAGCCGAACGCGACCGATACCTGCGCGCTGGCGCAGATCTTCGCGTACAGCGCCTCGCGCTCGTCCCGCGTCAGCCGCTTGGAATCGTCGAGCCCGCGCGGCACGCGATCCGGATCGAGGATGACGGCGGCCGCCACCACCGGTCCGGCGAGCGGCCCGCGCCCGGCTTCGTCGCAACCGGCGACCGGCATAAGGCCGCGCGCGATCATGCGCCGCTCGCGCCGGAAGGTCGGACGCTCGGGCGCATCCTTCAGCGGCAGCCGCGCTGCGGCGGCCTTGGCTTTCGGTTTGGCGGGCTTTCGAATCACGCCGGCATCCTGGCGCGGGCCCGCCCGCCCGCGCAACCGTGTTGCCCCGAGCCTGTGCGAAGCGGGGATAACATCCCTGCATCACCGGCGGGCTCCACCCTCCCTAAGGACGTTTCGTGAAAATCGGAATTTCGCAACGGTTCCGACGAAGGGCGAGGGTGCACCGCCCGCGTCGAATCACCAGCGCAGCAGGCGGGAGCCGGCGAGGCCGCCGAGCGCCGTGACGAGCGCGATCGCCAGGCTGTACCAGGCCATCACGAACAGCGGCGAATCGTCGACGCAGTGCGCCGCGTAGAGGCCGGCGCCGAGCGCGCCCGCCACCAACCCGGCGACCGCGCCGGCGAGCGCCGGCCGGGTCGGCGCGCCGTCGCGTAACACGATGAACAAAGCCACCAGGATCGGCGCCGCCAGCAGCGGGATCGTGGTCAGGCAGTAGCGGGCGCTGCTGCCGACCATGTTGGCTTCCCAGGCGGCGGCCGGAACCGACACCAGTTCCATGGTGACGCCGATCGCCAGCAGGCTCGGGCCCACCAGCAGCGCCGCCGCCCACAAGCCGGCGCCGAGCCCGGGCCGGATCAGGCGCAGCAGCAGGCCGAAAGCCGCCGCGGTCAGCGACAGCGTCACGGCGAATTTCAGCAGGAAGCGCGGCTCGGCGGCGACCTCGGCGAAATCCGGGCGCGGCTTCACCTTCCAGGCAAACACCATCAGCGCGGCCGCGAAGCCGATGCCGAGCCCGCTCGGAATCCAGCGCCGCAGCGACGGCTGCGGGGCGGCACTGTCGGCCGCCAGCGCACGAATGAGATGATCGGTCTTCACAAGCCACCTTTGCCGATGGCGGCGGCGAGCGCTGTGACGCCGCGATGCAGCGCCACGCGCACCGCCCCCTCGGTCGTGTTGAAGCGCTGGGCCGTGTTGCGGATCGATTGTCCCTCCAGCGCGATCGCCCGCACCACGTCGCGCTGGCGCTCAGGCAGTTGCGGCAGGTGGCGCTCGACGTCGCGGCGCGGGTCGCTGCCGACCTGCTCGTGCGACGGCAGCAGATCCTCCACCTCCTCGAACGGAACGTAGACGCGTCGGCCGCGGCGGCGCAGCGCGTCGATCAGCTTGTGATGCGCGATCGCGCGCACCCATGGACCGAGCGGCTCGGTCTCGATCCAGGTGTGCCGCTTGAGATGGATTGCCAGCAAGGTTTCCTGCACGATGTCCTCGGC
>DASWSO010000600.1:0-2423 GCA_036402635.1 Xanthobacteraceae bacterium | reverse complement strand
TCTTCGATCTCGGCGAAAGCCGCACCGTGATGGAGCAGGCGCCGCAGGTGAAGTTCTGACGCGGGCGTGAACGATGGCCGCAGCCTACGGCCTCTACACCCACATCCGCGCCAACCGGGTCCGCTCGGCGTTCCTGCTCGGCGGCCTGTTCTTGCTGGTCTACGTCATGGTGTTCGCGGGCGCGCTGATCGCCCGCGCCATGACCACCGACGCCTCAACGCAGTGGTATCTGCGGCAGGCGTTCTACGACCTGCTGCTGGCCTCGCCGTTCGCCACTGCCGGCACCGCACTGTGGATCTGGATCGCCTACCGCGGACACCAGTGGATGGTCGACGCCATCACCGGCGGCCGCGACGTCACCCGCATCGAGGAGCCGCGGCTCTATAACCTGCTGGAGAACCTCTGCATCTCGCGCGGCATCCCGATGCCGAAGCTGAAGATCGTGGAGACCGGCGCGATCAACGCTTACGCCACCGGGGTGAAGCCGGAGCAGTACGCCATCACGGTGACCACCGGCCTCTTGAACCGGCTCGACGACGCCGAGACCGAGGCGGTGCTCGGGCACGAATTGACCCACATCCGCAACGGCGACGTCCGCATGATGGTGATCGCCGTCATCATCGCCGGGGTGATCGGGCTGGTGGCCGAGCTGGTGTTCCGCCTCTTGTTCCAGGCCGGCGGCTCGCTGCGGCCGAGCACCTGGTCGAGCCGGCGCTCCGGCGACAGCGACAAGAAGGGCTCCGGCGGCGCCGCGATCGCGATCGCGATTGCGCTCGCCCTGATGGCGCTCGCCTGGTTGCTCTCGATCGTGATCCGCTTCGCGCTGTCGCGCTCGCGCGAGTATCTGGCCGATGCCGGCGCGGTGGAACTGACCAAGAATCCGGACGCGATGATCTCGGCGCTGCGCAAGATCGAGGGTCGCGGCGAGCTCCCGCACACGCCCTCCGCGATCATGGAGCTGTGCATGGACAATCCGCGTTCCGGCTTCGCCGACCTGTTTGCCACCCATCCGGCGATGCACAAGCGGGTCGACGCGCTGGTGCGGATGGCCGGCGGGCACGATCCCGGCCCGATCGCGCTGGCGGACTGGAGCGCCGACGATCCGGGGGGTGGGCTCCCGGAGCCCGAAGAGCCGCAAGCATCCTCCGCCGAGGCCGACAAGCCGTTCCTGCCGGCGCAGCCGCCGCTGGTGATCGGCGCCCCGCATGGCCCGTGGAACACGCCGCCCCGGCCGGCCGGCCCGCGCGAGGGCTAAAGCACGATCAGCGCTTGTCCGACGTGAGCGAGAAGCCGCCGATGCCGGCGCCGAGCTCGTTCGCCACCTCCGCCTCGCTGCCGGCGCAGAGCGCGTGGCCGAAGCCGGAGGCCGAGTGCCCGCGGCTGTCGACGTCGTAGACGATCGCGTCCTTCTTGTTGGGATTGATGCCGGCCGGCACCTTGTCGAGCGCCAGCGCCTTGCGCAGGCGCCAGGCGACGTTGTGGTCGGCGCAGGAGCTGTCGCCGCTGACGCCGAGCCCGCCCACGATGTCGGCGTCGGTGTAGAGCGCGAGCCCGCCGCCGAACACCACCACGCCGCCGATGCGCTTGCCGACCATCGGATCGCCGGCGCTGCCGAACGCCGCGGCGTCGCCGGCCAGCGCATCGGGCGAGGCCGGGCCGCTCTGCAGGATGCCGTAGAGGCTCTGCCCGGGCTGCGCCTGCGCGAACAGATTGGCGGTCGAGAGCGCCATCTTCCGCACGCTGAAGGCATTCGCGGTGTTGGCCTTGGCGGCCGCGATGCTGCGGCTGCCCGGCCACTGGTCGTCCGGCTTGGCGCCGCTGAACGCCACCGCGCAGACCGCGCCGTCGCGGGCGACCACCGCGGCCCACATGTGGTTGTCGAAGCCGCCGTTCGTGGGCCCGCCGGCCGGCTTCACGCTGGCTTTGAGCGCCTGCGCCAGCCGCTCGTGGTCGACCGGACAGTCGGCCGCCGCGGCCCGGCCGAACGGCGCGGCCAGCAGGCAGAACGTCAGCGCAACGAATAGGCCCGGCTTCGGCATGGCGCGTCTCCAGGTGAGCGGTTCCGCGATAGAGAACGCACGGAAGCGCCGCCGGGTCCCGTGGCCGACCAGCGGGTCGGGGCACCCTTGCGCGTGTCGCGGGCCGGCTCGGACCCGCTGTCGCGTCGTTTCGGTGGCCGCGCCGGTTTCGCAGGCGGGCGTGCGCGGCTTCGGCTTTTCGGCGAGCTTGGCGGTTTTCGGCGCCGCTTGCGTGAGTCCGCGCTTTTTGCGCCAGAACGCCAACGGCATCCACAGACTGCTTGACGGAACTCCCGGCCTCGGGAATCAGGTGGTGGGTCAGTTTGATTGCGGCATCGCGCGCTTCGGCTCGCGCTCTTGCCACGGGACGCGTATACTGACGCGATGGCCAGCATTGACACCATT
>DASWSO010000599.1:0-8074 GCA_036402635.1 Xanthobacteraceae bacterium | reverse complement strand
GGCTCAACAGCGCATAGGCGGCCGCGAACACGCCCGCATCCACGAACGTGTTGACGACCCCGATGAGCCCGAAGCTGATGGCCTTGCGTACCATTCTATGACCTTGTGGCGGGGTCGCCTTAGCACGTTCGTCCGGTGTCTCGTAGCCCGGATGGAGCGCGGCCGCGACAGCCGGTCCGCCCCGCGCTATAGACGTCGCCAAGGGCGGCCGAGAGCGGAGGTGCGAAGCGATGGAGCGCGGTGCGGCCATGCATCGGGGCGCCAAGGGCGAGACGTCGGCGCACGCGCTCTCGATCGTGGTGCCGCTCTACAACGAGGCGGCCGGCCTTGCCGCTTTCCATGACTCCCTCGCCGCCGCGGTGCGGCAACTCACCAGCACCCGCGGGCTGCGCTGCGAGGTGGTGTATGTCGATGACGGCAGCCGCGACGACACGCTCGCGCTCGCCCGCACGCTGCCGGCGGCCGCGCTCGACGTGCAGGTGGTCGCGCTGTCGCGCAATTTCGGTAAGGAAGCAGCGCTGCTGGCGGGGCTCGAACATGCCCGCTATGGCGCGGTGCTGTTCATGGACGGCGACGGCCAGCACCCGCCCAGCCTGATCGAAACGCTGGTCGCGCAGTGGCTCGATCAGGGCTACGACGTGGTTTACACCGCCAAGGCGGGCCGCGAGAACGAATCCTGGCTGCGCCGGCTCGGCGGCAAGGCGTTCTATACCGCGCTGAACTGGGGCTCGCGGCAGAAAATACCCGCCGATGCCGGCGATTTCCGGCTGCTCTCGCCGCGCGCCGCCGATGCGCTGCGGCAGATGCCGGAGCGCAACCGCTTCTTCAAGGGTTTGGCGAGCTGGATCGGCTTCCGGCAGATCCGGCTCGACTATCGGCCGGCCGAGCGGACCCACGGCGAGACCAAGTGGAACGTCGCCGCGCTCGCCGGCCTCTCAATCGAAGGGTTGACGTCGTTCTCGGTGGCGCCGCTGCGCATCGCCAGCCTGCTCGGCCTCGCGCTGGCCTTCGCGGCGCTGATCTTCGGCGTGCAGATCCTGATCGAGACCGCCTTCTTCCACCAGAACGTCCCCGGCTATCCGTCGATGGTGATCGGCCTGATGGTGATCGGCGGCGTGCAACTCGTCATGATCGGCGTGATGGGCGAATACATCGGCAAGATCCTCGCCGAGACCAAAGGGCGACCGGTCTATTTCGTCTCCGAGCACAGCCTGAGGACGGCCGAGCCGCGCGCCGAGGATGCCGGCGGGCAGCGCTCGGCGGCTGAGTGAGCCGGCTTCCGTGAGCCCGCGCCGCATCGTGCTGTGTGCCGACGATTACGGCCTCGCGCCGGGCGTCAACGCGGCGATCCGCGACCTGCTCGTGCGCGGCCGCATCAACGCGACCTCCGTCATGGTGCATCCGCCGAGCTTCGACCGCGAGGCGGCGCAGGGGCTCGCCGAGGCGGCGGCCGTGCACGGCGCCGGCATTGGACTGCACGTGACGCTGACGGCGCCGTTCCGGCCGCTGGTGCCTGGGTTCGCGCCGCTGCGCGAGGGTGCCTTCCGGCCGGTCGGCGCGACGCTCGCCGCCGCCATGCTGCGGCGGTTCGAGCCGAACGCGCTGCGGGCCGAGATCGAGGCGCAGTTCGACCTGTTCGAGAACGCGTTCGGCCGTGCTCCCGACCATGTCGACGGCCACCAGCACGTCCACCTGTTTCCGCAGGTCCGCGACGCCGTGCTGGCGGCCGTGCAGGCGCATGCGCCGCGGGCATGGGTGCGACAATGCGGCGCTGTGCGGCTCGACGCGATGCAGCTGCGCAATCCGAAAGCGTTGCTGATCGGCGTCCTGAGCCGGACCTTCCGCAGCCGCGCCGCCGCGCTCGGTATTGCGACCAACCCGGCCTTTTCCGGCAGTTACGTCTTCAGTCCGGCCGCCGACTTTCCGCGGCTGTTTCCAGGCTTCCTGGACGGCCTGCCGGAGAGGGCCGTGGTGATGTGCCACCCCGGAACCGTCGATCCCGAGCTTGAGCGGCTCGATCCGCTCACCACATCGCGTGAGCAGGAATACGCGTATTTTACCGGCAAGCAGTTTCCTGCGGCGCTTGCCACCGCCAATGTGACGGTTCTGTAATCTTCCGCGCCGGCCGCGCATCACGTTTCGGCCACGGGCCGGGCGGATCATTCCCACCGGACGAGGCGTTGTCAGCAGCGACGCGATGGAGAGCACGATGACACCCGAGGAACGCCAACTGGTTGCCGACTTGTTCGACCGACTCGCCGATCTGGAGCGCGAGCCACGCGATCCCGAGGCCGAGCGGCTGATCCAGGACGGGCTGCGGCGGGCGCCGCATGCGGTCTACTCGCTGGTGCAGACCGCGCTGCTGCAGGACGAGGCGCTGCGCGCCGCCGACGAGCACATCGCCCAGCTCGAGCAGCAGGGAGCCGGGCGTCAGCCCGGGAGCTTTCTAAGCGACCGCCGCGACAATCCCTGGGGTTCGCAAGGCGGTGCGCGCGGTTCGGTGCCGCAGGTGCCGGGCGACCGCCCGATGGGCGCGCCGCCCGGCTATGGCGGCGGCGGTTATGGCGGCAGCCCCTACGAGCAGGGACCCGGCGGCCCGATGGGCGGCGGCATGGGCGGACCCATGGGCGGCGGGATGGGTGGTCCTATGGGTGGCGGAATGGGCGGTGGCGGCTTCCTCGGCACCGCCGCAGCGGTCGCGGCGGGCGCGATCGGCGGCGGCCTCTTGATGAACGGCATTCGTTCCGCGATGGGCGGCCAGAGCGGACAATCCGGCGGACGCGGTCCGTTCTCCGGCGCGTTCGATCAGCTCTCCGGCAAGTCGGGCGAGAGCGGCTCCTCCCCGTCGAGCGGCGGAGGCGGCTCCGATGAGCTGTCGAAACAAGCGGGCGTCGAGGACATCGGGCGCGGCGGTGCTCAGCGCTTCGCGCAAAACGATTCGCAGGACGACGCCGACCTCGACGATGGCGACGACACCGATTTCGATTCGGACGATTCGGACACCGATACAGTCTGAATAGTTAAGTGCACGCGCGGCCGGCGGGACCGCAAGCCTCGAAAAATGGCGGCGCGCGCACTATCTATGCAGTAGCACCACAGCGAATCACGAACTCGTCATCGCGCGCCACACGGCCGCCAGCCGCGTGTCGTGTTGGCGCGTTATGTGCAAAGCAATCTCGGGGGAACAACAAACGTCGCGGGAAACGGCCAAGGAATAAGAACGAGGAACAATGATGCAAGAACTGCTTCCCGCCGGCGGCTATATCCGCAAGCTGTGGCCGAACGAAACCGCCACCTATCGCGATCACCTGCTGCGGCTTGACGCCGAGAGCCGCCGCGCCCGCTTTGGCGGCGCGGTGTCGAACGAATTCATCGGCGACTACGTCAACGTTTCGTTGTCGCTCGACGAGGTGGTGCACGGCTTCTTCGTCAACGGCACACTGCGCGGTGCTGCCGAATTGCGCGCCATCCGCTCCGACCGCGATGCCGACGCGGAAGCCGCGTTCTCGATCGAGAAGCCGTGGCAGGACCACGGCGTCGGCTCCGCGCTGCTGGCGCATACGCTGCTTGCCGCGCGCAACCGCGGCATCCGCAGGCTGCATATGATCTGCCTCGCCGAGAACCGCCGCATGCAGCAGCTCGCGCGCAAGTTCGAGGCCGAGCTCACCTTCGAGTACGGCAGCGTGGTCGGCGAGGTGGAAGCGCCCTACCCCACCCCGACCAGCGTGCTGCGCGAGGTGTTCGCGGATTCGGCCGGCTTCGCTACCGCCATGTTGGACGTGCAGTCGCGCATGCTGCGCGGGCGCAAGCCGGAGCCGGCGTAAGCTTTACGCGCGCAAGCCCAGCGCAGAAATGCCGGCGAAGCGCGCGGCGGCGCCGAGCGCCTCCTCGATGCGCAGTGCTTCGTTCCATTTTGCCATGCGCTCCGAGCGCGCGAACGAGCCGACCTTGAGCTGGCCCGCATCCCAGCCGACCGCGAGATGCACGATGGTGACATCCTCGGTCTCGCCCGAACGCGCCGACACGATGCCGGCGAGGTTTTCCGCACGCGCCGCATCGAGCGCCGCCTTGGTCTCGGTGAGGGTGCCGGCCTGGTTCGGCTTGATCAGCACGGCGGTGACCTGCCGCGCACCGGCCGCCTCGCGGACGCGCGCCGCATTGGTGACGAGAAAATCGTCGCCGATCACCTGCACGCGGTCGCCCACGGCCGCCGTGAAGCGGCTGAACCCTTGCGGGTCGTCTTCCGCCACCGGGTCCTCGATCGAGACGATGGGATAGCGCGCCACCCAGCGCTCCAGCATCTCCAGCAGCCCGTCGGTGTCGAGCTCGCGGCCGTCCAGCGCCAGCCGGTAGCGGCCGTTTTTCCCGAACGACGAGGCGGCGATATCGAGCGAGATCGCGACTTCGTCGCCCGGCGTGAAACCGGCGCGCTCGATCGCCCGCACCAGCGCCTCCAGCGCCTCCTCGTTCGACGCGAATGCCGGCCAGTAGCCGCCCTCGTCGGCGACGCCCTGCAGCAGCCCGCGCTCGCTCAGCAGCGCGCCGGCGGCGCGATACACTTCGGCCGTCATGTCGAGCGCCTGCGCAAACGAGCGCGCGCCCGGACACATGATCATGAAATCCTGCACGTCGACGCGCTTCGCCGCATGCGCACCGCCGCCGAAGATCTGGATCTCGGGCAGCGGCAGCCGCCCAGGCATGCCGCCCGACAGCCAGTGCCACAGCGGCACGGCGTGCGCCGCCGCGGCCGCATGCGCGACCGCCATCGACACGGCGACGATCGCGTTGCCGCCGAGGCGGCCTTTGTTGCCGCTGCCGTCGCGAGCGATCATCGCGGCGTCGACGCCGGCCTGGTCGGCCGCGTCGCGCTCGCGCAGCGCGGTCGCGATCTCCGACACCGCGCTCACCGCGCGCATAACATCCATGCCGCCGAGCCGCGTGCCGCCGTCGCGCAGATCGACCGCTTCGCCCGAGCCGGTCGAGGCGCCCGCGGGCGCGATCGCGCGTCCGACTGCGCCGCCGGCGAGCCGCACCTCGGCCTCCACCGTCGGCCGGCCGCGCGAGTCCCACACGCGGCGGCCGTGCACGTGGGTGATGGTCGTGTTGTCCGTCATGCGTACTCCAAAGTGGTCATTCCGGGACGCGCGCAGCGCGAGCCCGGAATGACCGAGACAATCACTGTGCGCCGACCTCTTGCGCCCAGCGGGTGCGAATGTCCGCGAGACGCGGCGGTGGCGACGCGATCAGCGGCAATGCCACGCGGCGCACCCGCGGCTTGTCGCTCTCCGTGAGATATTCGGCCGGCGACTTGCCGTCGGCACGCGCCAGAAACAATCCCGGCAACAAGCGCGCGCCACGCCGTTCCAGGGCCTCGCGCGGTTCCCAGGTAACGGCGGCCAGGTAGGCGGCGGCGAGCGCGTCGAAGCTGGCGAGGAACTTCGGCGCGGCCTGCGGCGTCCACAAGCATTTGAGCAGCAGGTGGTTGAGGCAGAACGCCAGATCGAAAGCCGGGTCGCCGTACCAGGCGCATTCGGCGTCGAGGAAAACCGGTCCGCGCGGCCCGACCAGGATGTTCTTCGGGCTAACGTCGCCGTGCACCAGCGTGCGCTTGGTCGCGAGCGTGTCGCGCGAAAGCGCCATCAGCTGCGGCGCCACGGCCGCATGCAGACACGCGGTCGCTTCCAGATACGGTTCCAGCCGGATCGCATGGAAGGTGTCGTCGGTCGCGAATTCCGCCGGCGTGCTCGGGTCCGCCGCCGCTGCGGCATGGATAGTTGCGAGCCGGCGGCCGACTTCCGCCGCGAAGGCGACGTCCACACGCGCGTCGCGCAGCTCGTTTTTCCATACCGGATGCGAGCCGGGATCGAGGTACGTCATCGCGAACAAACCAGCGGCGCGTTCCTCGCCGAGGATGTCCGGCACCGAACCCGGCACCGCCGCGGCGGCGGCGCGGAACCACTTCACCTCATAGGCATTGCGCGCGACCGGGGCGCGCCAGTCGGCCGCCACCTTGAGCTTGGCGCGCGCGCGCTTCACCGCAAACGCGCGCTCGCGCGTCTGCACTTTCCAGATGTCGGATGAGACGCCGCCGGTGAGCGCCTCGATGCGCGCCTGCTCGCCGGGCGCGATGAGCCGCATGCGCGCGAGCGCGGTAATCAGCACGGCCCCGTCGTCCGCGCCGTCGGATTCATCCGCCATGGCTGTTCGTCATCGGTCCCGGCGCGCGCCGGCCGTTTTGCCGCGTGTGGCGTTAGACCTGCCGCTCCACCATCATGCCCTTGATCTCGGCGATCGCCTTGGCGGGATTGAGTCCCTTCGGGCATGCCTTGGCGCAGTTCATGATGGTGTGGCAGCGGTAGAGCCGGAACGGGTCTTCCAGGAAGTCGAGGCGCTCGCCGGTCGCCTCGTCGCGGCTGTCGTTGATCCAGCGCTTGGCCTGCAGCAGCGCGGCGGGGCCAAGGAAACGGTCGCCGTTCCACCAGTAGCTCGGGCACGACGTGGTGCAGCAGGCGCACAGGATGCACTCATAGAGGCCGTCGAGCTTGCTGCGGTCCTCCTCCGACTGTTTCCACTCCTTCACCGGCTGCGGGCTGACGGTCTGCAGGTACGGCTGGATCGCCGCGTGCTGCGCGTAGAACGACGTGAGATCCGGCACCAGGTCCTTCACCACCGGCATATGCGGCAGCGGGTAGATGCGGATCGGGTGCTTCACCTCGTCCATGCCCTTGGTGCAGGCGAGCGTGTTGGTGCCGTCGATGTTCATCGAGCAGGAGCCGCAGATGCCTTCGCGGCAGGAGCGGCGGAAGGTGAGCGAGGCGTCGATGTTGGATTTGATCCAGATCAGCGCGTCGAGCACCATCGGGCCGCAGTCGTCGCGGTTGACCACGTAGGTGTCGACGCGCGGGTTCTGCCCATCCTCCGGGTTCCAGCGGTAGATGCGGAACTCGGTGGTTCTGGCGCCGCCGCGCGGCGTGTCCCAGCGCTTGCCCTCGGTGACCTTGGAGTTTTTCGGCAGTGTGAATTCGACCATGACTTTTTCCGGCTAGGAACGCGTGAGAGGAAGAATGCGCAGGCGCGAGCGCGTTACGTCGATCGAGTCGAGCCGGCTATCAATGCGACGCAAATACTCCAGGACGAGATTGGCCGGCTCGCTTGCCATCGCTCACCTCAATACACCCGGGCCTTCGGCTCGATATACGATACGTCGTTCGACAGCGTGTAGGTGTGCACCGGGCGATAATCCAGCGTCACCTTGCCGTTCTCGTCGAGCCAGGCGAGCGTGTGCTTCATCCAGTTCTTGTCGTCGCGCTCGGGATAGTCTTCGCGCGCGTGCGCGCCGCGGCTTTCGGTGCGGTTGAGCGCCGAGTCCATGGTGACGACCGCTTGGCCCAGCAGGTTGTCGAGCTCCAGCGTCTCGATCAGGTCGGAGTTCCAGATCAGCGAACGGTCGGTGACGCGCACGTCCGGCATGCCGGAATAGACGTCGTGGATCAGCTTGTGGCCCTCTTCCAACACCTCGCCCGTACGGAACACCGCGCAATTGGTCTGCATCACCTGCTGCATGCGCAACCGTAGCTCGGCGGTGGGCGTCGAGCCGTTGGCATTGCGCAGCCGGTCGAGCCGGCCGAGCGCGCGGTCGGCGGCATCGCGCGGCAGCTCCGGCTGCTTGTCGCCCGGGGTGAGCACGGCGGCGCAGCGCAACGCCGCGGCGCGCCCGAACACCACCAGGTCGATCAGCGAGTTGGAGCCGAGCCGGTTGGCGCCGTGCACGGAGACGCTCGCCGCCTCGCCGAGCGCCATCAGGCCGGGCACCGGCTGCTCGCCGGCGCCGTTGCGCTTGGTCTTCACCTCGCCGTGGTAATTCGTCGGGATGCCGCCCATGTTGTAGTGCACCGTCGGCAGCACCGGGATCGGCTCGCGCGTCACGTCCACGCCGGCGAAAATCTGCGCCGATTCCGAAATGCCCGGCAGCCGCTCGTGCAGCACCTTCGGATCCAGATGATCGAGGTGCAGGTGGATGTGGTCCTTGTTCTTGCCGACGCCGCGGCCTTCGCGGATCTCGATCGTCATCGCG
>DASWSO010000598.1:0-6593 GCA_036402635.1 Xanthobacteraceae bacterium | reverse complement strand
TTCCTGATCTTCACTAGGGCCAATCACTTGCACAGCGCGCCTCCTGCCTGCCGCTCCCAGCATACAGGATAGTGCTCGCGCCGCGAGCCCACGTCAGCCCGTCAAACTCAAACTGCCCACCACCACGCCAGCCCGTTCCTTGACAAAGCGGGGGTGCCATGCACCTTCCGGCGCGCATTCCCCTTCACGTTTCTGGACATCCCGATGCACCGTTACCGGACGCATACATGCGGCGCGCTGCGCGAGACCGATGTCGGCGCGACCGTGCGCCTGTCCGGCTGGTGCCACCGCATCCGCGATCACGGCGGGCTGCTGTTCATCGATCTGCGCGACCATTACGGGCTGACGCAAATCGTCGCCGACCCGGACAGCCCGGCGTTCAAGCAGGCCGAGACGCTGCGCGCCGAGTGGGTGGTGCGGATCGACGGCAGCGTGCGCAAGCGCCCGGCCGGCACCGAGAACGCCGACCTGCCGACCGGCGCGGTGGAGATCTTCGCCACCGAGATCGAAGTGCTCGGCCCGGCGGCCGAGCTGCCGCTGCCGGTGTTCGGCGAGCAGGAATATCCCGAGGAGATCCGGCTCAAGTACCGCTTCCTCGACCTGCGCCGCGAGCGGCTGCACGCCAACATCATCAAGCGCGGCCAGATCATCGATTCGATCCGCCGGCGCATGAAGGACGGCGGCTTCTTCGAGTTCCAGACACCGATCCTGACCGCCTCCTCGCCGGAGGGCGCGCGCGACTTCCTGGTGCCGTCGCGGCTGCATCCGGGAAAGTTCTACGCGCTGCCGCAGGCGCCGCAGCAGTTCAAGCAGCTGATCATGATCTCCGGCTTCGATCGGTATTTCCAGATCGCGCCCTGCTTCCGCGACGAGGATGCGCGCGCCGACCGCTCGCCGGGAGAATTCTACCAGCTCGACGTGGAGATGAGCTTCGTCACCCAGGACGACGTCTTTGCGGCGGTGGAGCCGGTGCTGCGCGGGGTGTTCGAGGAATTCGCCGGCGGCAAGCGGGTGACGCAAAAGTTCCCGATGATCCCGTTCGCGACCGCGCTGCGCCAATACGGCACCGACAAGCCGGACCTGCGCAACCCGATCACGATGCAGAACGTCAGCGAGGCGTTCCGCGGCTCCGGCTTCAAGATTTTCACCAACATCCTGGCGGCCGACCCCAAGAACGAGGTCTGGGCGATTCCGGCGCCCGGCGGCGGCAACCGCGCCTTCGCCGACCGGATGAATTCGTGGGCCCAGGGCGAAGGGCAGCCCGGGCTGGGCTACATCTTCTGGCGCGAGGGCGAGGAGGGCGGCGCCGGCCCGCTCGCCAAGAACATCGGCCCGGAGCGCACCAGGCAGATTGCCGAGCAGCTCGGGCTCGGTGTCGGCGACGCGGCGTTCTTCGTCGCCGGCGATCCGGCGAAGTTCGTGAAGTTCGCCGGTCCGGCGCGCACCAAGGTGGGCGAGGAGCTCGGGCTGATCGACAAGGATCAGTTCGCGTTCTGCTGGATCGTCGACTTCCCGATGTACGAGTTCAACGAGGAGGAGAAGAAGATCGACTTCTCCCACAATCCGTTCTCGATGCCGAACTATCCGGCCGAGGCGTTTCTGGCGCTCGATCCGGCCGACCGCGACACCATTCTGGGCATCAAGGCGTTCCAGTACGACATCGTCTGCAACGGCATCGAGCTGTCGTCGGGCGCGATCCGCAACCATCGCCCCGACGTCATGCGCAAGGCGTTCGCCATCGCCGGCTATGGCGACGAGGTGCTCGAGCAGAAGTTCGGCGGCATGCTGCGGGCGCTGCAGTACGGCGCGCCGCCGCACGGCGGCATCGCGCCCGGCATCGACCGCATCGTCATGCTGCTCGCCGGCGAGGAGAATCTGCGCGAGGTGGTGCTGTTCCCGATGAACCAGCGCGCCGAGGACCTGCTGATGGGGGCGCCGTCCGAGGTCTCGGCGAAGCAGCTGCGCGAGCTGCACATCCGCCTCGACCTGCCGAAGAAGTGACGGCAGCCGATCCCGGCGGTCGGCATCCGGACCGCCGGCGGACCGGAACTCGCCGGAACAGGCGAGAACTGTGCAGCGGTTCGGCCGGACGATGCCGTGTTCTTCCGGTTGGTCTGCCGGTTGTTCCGCTGCGCCGGTGAGGCGATCGGACGCGGTTCCGGCGGGGCTTTAACTTGCCGGCCGTGCCGCTAAGGTGGGCGGCCGGGAGAATCTCATGGCGTCATCGATATCCGACGACCTGAAGTCGGGCGCGCTCATCTATCACCGCTCGCCGCGGCCGGGAAAGTTGGAGATCCAGCCGACCAAGCCACTGGGAAACCAGCGGGATCTGGCGCTCGCCTATACGCCGGGCGTGGCCGTCGCGTGCGAGGCGATCGCCGCCGATCCGGCCGAGGCCGCCGATCTCACCGCGCGCGCCAACCTGGTCGCGGTCGTCACCAACGGCACCGCGGTGCTCGGCCTCGGCAATATCGGCCCGCTCGCCGCCAAGCCGGTGATGGAGGGCAAGGCGGTCCTGTTCAAGAAATTCGCCGGCATCGACGTGTTCGACATCGAGGTCGCCGCAACCGAAATTGATCATGTGGTTGAGGTAGTTGCGGCGCTGGAGCCGACCTTCGGCGGGATCAATCTGGAGGATTTCAAGGCTCCCGAGTGCTTCGACATCGAGGCCAGGCTGAAAGAGCGGATGAAGATTCCGGTCTTCCACGACGATCAGCACGGCACCGCCATTATCGTCGCCGCGGCGGTGCGCAACGCGCTGTTCTTCGCCGAGAAGGACATCGGCAAGGTCAAGATCGTGGTCTCCGGCGCCGGTGCGGCCGCGCTCGCCTGCCTCAATCTCTTGGTCGCGCTCGGCGCCAAGCGCGAGAACATCTGGGTCACCGATATCGAAGGGGTCGTGTACCAGGGCCGCGAGCAGCTGATGGACCGCTGGAAGTCGGTCTATGCGCAAGCGACCGACCTCAGGACTTTGGCGCAAGCGATTGAAGGCGCTGACATTTTTCTCGGACTCTCGGCCGGCGGCGTGCTCAAGCCGGCGATGGTCAAGACGATGGCGGAGCGGCCGCTGATCATGGCGCTCGCCAACCCGTATCCGGAGATCATGCCGGAGGAGGCGCTGAAGGCGCGGCCGGACGCGATGATCTGCACCGGCCGGTCGGATTATCCCAACCAGGTCAACAACGTCCTCTGTTTTCCTTACATCTTCCGCGGCGCCCTCGACGTCGGCGCGACGCAGATCAACGAAGCAATGAAGCTCGCCGCCGTGGAGGCGATCGCGGCGCTCGCGCGGGAGGCGCCGTCCGACGTCGCCGCCAAGGCCTATGGCGGCGAGGCGCCGACTTTTGGTCCCGGTTCGCTGATCCCGAACCCGTTCGACCCCCGCCTGATTCTGCGGATCGCGCCGGCGGTAGCGGAGGCGGCCATCCGGTCCGGGGTGGCGACGCGGCCGATCATCGACTTCGCCACCTATCACGAGCGGCTCAACCGCTTCGTGTTCCGCTCCGGTTTCATCATGAAGCCGGTGTTCACGCAGGCCAAGGAAAGCCGCAAGCGCGTGATCTACGCCGAGGGCGAGGACGAGCGCATCCTGCGCGCCGTGCAGGCGATCGTCGAGGAAGAGCTGGCGCGGCCGCTGCTGGTGGGCCGGCCGGCGGTGATCGAGGCCCGCATCGAGCGCTTCGGGCTCGCGGTGCGGCCCGGCCGCGACTTCGATCTGATCGACCCGACCGCCGATCCGCGCTTCCGCGACTACGTTCACGCCTATATCGACGCCGCCGGCCGCCGCGGCGTGACGCCGGAGGCGGCACGCACGATCGTCCGCACCAACAACACCGTGATCGCCGCCCTGGCGCTGCGGCGCGGCGAGGCGGACGCCCTGATCTGCGGCCTCGAGGGCCGCTACATGCGCCACCTCTATCATATCCGCGAGGTGATCGGTCTGGCGCCGGGGGTGAACGACTATTCGGCGCTGTCGCTGCTGATCACGCCAAAAGGGGCCTACTTCATCACCGACACGCAGGTGGCGCTCGACCCGACCGCGGAGGAGATCGTCGAGATGACGGTGCGGGCCGCCGCGCATGTGCGGCGCTTCGGCATCCTGCCGAAGATCGCGCTGGTCTCGCATTCCGACTTCGGGAGCTACGAGAGCCCCTCATCCAACAAGATGCGGCGCGCGACCGAAATGCTGCTGAATCAGCATCCCGAGCTGGAAGTGGACGGCGAGATGAGCGCCGAGTCGGCGCTCAATCCGGCGCACCGCGAACGCGTCTATCCGCACGCGCGGCTGAAAGGGGAGGCGAACGTGCTGGTCATGCCGAATCTGGACGCCGCCAACATCGCCTATCTGATGATCAAGGTGATC
This sequence comes from Xanthobacteraceae bacterium, assembly GCA_036402635.1. Taxonomy (GTDB): domain Bacteria; phylum Pseudomonadota; class Alphaproteobacteria; order Rhizobiales; family Xanthobacteraceae; genus DASWSO01. Next base: position 2,230 of record DASWSO010000598.1, on the reverse strand, counting down.
GTGGACGCGCTGCCGATCGGCCCGATCCTGGTCGGCGCCGCCAAGCCCGCCCACATCCTGACTCCATCGGTGACGCCGCGCGGGATCGTCAACATGACCGCGATCGCGGCGGTCGAGGCGCAGGCCTCGGCCGAGACGGCGCCGCGGCTTCCGCTGATCTAGCGCGGCTGGTGCAGGCATCCTCTTGAATCGCCTCAGTTCATTTCCGGCCGGCCTCTGAGGCGGCTCCGGATCAGGCCGCGGCGCGGAAGCTGCGCTGTGCGTTCTCGACGTCGTCGTAGCTCGGCAGCGACGCCTCGATCCCGAGGAAGCGCACCGAATGCGCCGAGGCCGCGCGCGCGAAGCGGAAGTGCTCGACCCACGGCTTCTCGGGCGCCGACAGATACGAATACACATAGGCGCCGTGAAAAATGTCGCCGGCGCCGTTGGTGTCGATCACCTGCGCCGGTGGCACGGTGAGCGCGGGGAGGGTGCGGATCAGGCCGCTCTCGTCGTACCAAAGCAGCCCGGCCTCGCCGAGCGTGACGCCGCCGATCCGGCAGCCTTTGCCCTGCAGCATCTTGCACAGCTCCTCGGCGCTCATTCCGAGCTGCTCGCAAAGCCGCGTCGAGCAGATCGCCACGTCGATGAATTCCAGCAGCTCGAGCGTGTTCGAGCGCATCCCGCCGCCGTCGAGCGAGGTTAGGATGCCGCGCTCGCGGCAGAGTTTTGCATATTGCAGCGCCGCGTCGGCCTGGTGGCCGTCGAGATGCAGCGCGCGGCAGCCGGTGATGTCGAGCGGCGGAACCGGGTGCAGGTAGTGGTCGTCGCGGCAGCGCAGGATGGCGCGCTGGCCGTTGTTCGGCATCACGAACGACAGCGACGACTCGCGCACCTTTCGGCCGTGCACCGAAATCCCGTACTTCGCCGCCATGTCGAGGAACATGCGCGAGAGCCAGTCATCCGCCATCGAGGTGAGCAGGTCCGGCACGACGCCGAGCTTGGCGCAGCAGAACGCCGCCGAGACCGCATTGCCGCCGAAACTCACCGCATAGTCTTCCGCCACCGCCTTGTCGTCGCCGGTCGGGAACCGGTCGGCGAGGAACGTGACGTCGATATAGCTCTGGCCGATGAAGAGTGCCTGCATCTACGCTCCGCTCATGCGTCGATTGTTACCCCCGGCGATGTGCCATAGCACAGCCGGAGCAGACCGCTGAACCGCAACGCGCAGCCTGCGCCCGGAGCCGAGATGGACCGCCAATACCGGATCGAGGCCTACGCCATCATCTCGGCCGACGGGATGATCGCGGACGCTTCCGGAGCGATGCCGGACGCGCTCAAGGTCGAATCGGACCAGCGGTTCTTCCGGTCCGCGCTGGATGCGTCGGCCGCGATCGCGCTCGGCCGCGTGACGCACGAGCAGGAGCGCAATTCCGGCCGGCGCCGGCTGGTGCTGACCCGGCGCGTCGCCGGCATCGCGCCCGATCCGGCGGACCCGCTCGCTCTGTTCTGGAACCCGGCGGGAGCGCCGTTCGAGGCGGCGCGGCTGGCGCTGGGCTTGCGGCAAGGCTCGCTGGCGGTGATCGGCGGCGCCGAAGTCTACGAGGTGTTCTTCCGGATCGGCTACGACGCCTTCCACCTGACGCGCGCCAACCGGGCGCAGATCCCGGGCGGCAAGACCGTGTTTCCGGACCTGCCGCCGGAGCGCACGCCCGAGGACGTGCTCAAGTCGCACGGCCTGCGTCCCGGACCGCTGCGCCTGCTCGACGCCGCGGCCGGGATCACGCTGGTCGCCTGGACCCCGGAATAGCCGATGCGGCGCCGCACCCGCTGTCATGCCGGACTTGATCCGGGCACCCGTCGAAGAACCAAAAACGATGTGACCTCTCCGTTGCATCGCCGGGTCGAGCCCGGCGATGACGACGTGGAGAGGCCACGATCGGAATTGGCATCAGATCGTCAGGGTGCCGGCCTTGGCGGCGGCGTAGCGCTCGCCGACCTTGTTCCAGTTCACCACGTTCCACCAGGCCTTCAGGTAGTCCGGCCGGCGGTTCTGATAATTCAGATAGTAGGCGTGCTCCCACACGTCGTTGCCGAACAGGACGCGCTTGCCATCCATCAGCGGCGTGTCCTGGTTGGGCTTGGTCTCGATCGCGAGCTTGCCGTCCTTCGTTACGGTGACGAACACCCAGCCGGAACCGAACACGCGGCCGCCGGCGGCGTTGAAGTCGTTCTGCAGCTTCTCCAGGCC
>DASWSO010000597.1:0-1682 GCA_036402635.1 Xanthobacteraceae bacterium | reverse complement strand
TGGACTGCGAATGGACGGCCCAAGAGCCTGCACTATGTTTCCACGCTTGCGGTGATCGACAAGCTTCAGTCCGGGCCGGTGTCGGAGCACACCGATCTCACCTCGTGGCAGGGTCTCGTGAGCGGCTATGGCCAAAGCAAGTGGGTCGGCGACACCCTCGCCCGCCAGGCACAGGCGCGCGGGCTCCCGGTGTCGATCTATCGCCTGAGCAGCGTCACCGGCGATCGCGTCAATGCAATCTGCAACGAAACCGATCTGATCTGGCGGCTGGTCCGACTCTATGCCGAACTCGGGGTGATTCCCGACCTGGATGTTCTGGTGAACATGACGCCAGCGGATGACGTGGCGCGGGCGATCGTCCGGCTCGCGGGCCGCGAAGCGTCCTGGGGCAGCGTCTATCACCTCATCAACAGCGAACCGCTCCATGTGCGGGAGGTCCCCCGGATCTTTGACCGGCTCGGCCTGCGGCTCGAACTCGTGTCGCTCGATCGATGGACCGAGATTGCGCAACGGCAGCTTGCGAAAACCCATGACGATGATCTCGCAGCCGTGCTGTCGATCCTGGCACGAGAGGACACCTCGCGATCGCACCCCGAAATCGCGTCAGACTTCACCCAGCAACAATTGGCCGCAGTGGGCGCGTCGATCGCTCCGGTCGGGCCCGCCCTTCTCGAACGCTATTTCGCCAGCCTGCGGCTCCCGGAAGTGGTGTCCGATGCTCTCGCGCCGGCAACCCCGAATGAGCAGCGAGTCGGTTGATGGGTGAGGGATAGGAGAGCACAACATGGCGCGATTTCTCATCGCCGCTACCGCGGTACCCGGTCACGTCTTGCCGCTGTTGGCGGTTGCCCAACACCTCGTTAGTCGCGGCCACGAAGTGGTCGTGCATACCGGGAGCGTGTTCAGGGAGCGAGCCGAGGCGACCGGCGCGCGATTCGTCGCGTTCCGCCCGGAAATCGACATCGACTATCGGCAACTCGACGAGCGCTTTCCCGAACGCCGCAACATCCCGCCTGGCCCCGCCCAGTTCTGCTTCGGATTGCAGCACCTCTTTGCCGATGCGATACCGCATCAGAGCGCGGGGATAGCCGACATCCACCGCGACTCCCCGCTTGATGCGATCATTGTCGACACCATGTTCTGCGGCACCTTTCCGCTGCTGCTCGGACCACGGGAAACAAGAGTCCCGATCGTCGCGCTCGGGATCACGGCTCTCGGCCTGTCGAGCGCGGACACCGCATTCTTCGGCACGGCGCTTCCGCCGCCGCGCACGCCGCAGGAGCGGGCGCGCAATGTCGTGATGAACGGCCAATTACAGCAAGCGGTCTTCGGCTCCGTGCAGCGATACTTCAATGACGTCCTCGCCAGGCAGGGCTCGCGCCAGCTGCCGGCGTTTCTGTTCGACGCCATGATCACGCTGCCCGATCTGTATTTGCAGCTCACGGCCAAGGCATTCGAATATCCGCGCGGCGAAATGCCCGAAAGCATCCGCTTCGTCGGACCGCTGCTGCCGCCGCCATCCACCGACTTCCGCCCGCCGCCTTGGTGGGACGATGTCGGCACGGCCGGTTCAATCGTACTCGTCACCCAGGGCACCGTCGCAAACCAGGATCTTGGGCAGCTTGTCGGGCCGACGCTGACGGCGCTGGCGAACCAGGATCTGATGGTGATCGCAAGCACCG